>CAJMPM010000107.1 GCA_905215225.1 uncultured bacterium | reverse complement strand
AGCGAGCACCTGCTTAAGTTGCCGCTAGGCTACTTTGACACGCACGCCACCGGTGAGCTGCGCCGTATTGTAGACGGATGCGCCGCCTCCCCCGAGACCCTGCTCGCGCACATGCTGCCCGATATCGCCGGCGCCGCCGCCATGGTCGTGGGCCTGCTCGTGTTGCTGTTCGCCCTCGATTGGCGCTTGGGCGCGGCATGCCTCATCTCGGTCGTCGTTTCGTTTGCCGCCATGGCCACCATGATGAGCGGCAAAGGCGCCGAGTTCATGAAGGCCTACATGGGAGCGCTGGTCAAGATGAACAAGACCGGTACCGAATACGTACGCGGTATTCCCGTGGTCAAGGTGTTTCAGCAGACGGTCTATTCCTTCAAGGCCTTCCACGATGCGATTGCCGAATACGCCGACATGGCACAAAGCTATGCGGGCACGTTCTGCCGAGGTCCGCAGGTACTCAACCTTACCGCGCTCAATGGTCTTGTGGCATTCCTGCTGCCCGTGGCGTTGCTGTTGGCGCCGGGCGAGACGGACTTCGCGCATTTTATGGCAAACTTCACGTTTTACGCGATATTTTCGGCCGTGGTACCGACGGCCATGACCAAGCTCATGTTTGTGGGCGAGGCCTCTCAGATGAGTGCCGATTCGCTGGCTCGCATCCGAAGCATCATGGATTCCAAGCAGAAATCCATGACCGCCCAACCCAAGCACCCTGCTGGCAGCGACGTGCGATTTGAGGATGTGAGCTTTACCTACGAGGGCGCCGAAGCGCCTGCCGTCAACCATGCGAGTTTTAGCGTTTCCGCGGGTAGCACCCTCGCCCTGGTGGGTCCCTCGGGTGGCGGTAAGTCAACCTGCGCAAGCCTGATCCCGCGTTTTTGGGATGTTTCCTCGGGTCGAGTGCTCGTAGGCGGTGTGGACGTTCGCGACATGGATCCGCACGAGCTTATGGACCAGGTCGCCTTCGTGTTCCAGACCAACCAGCTGTTCCGGCAAACACTTGCCGATAACGTGCGCGCCTCCAAGCCCACGGCCACTGACGACGAAGTGCGTGCGGCCCTCTCGGCAGCTCAGTGCGACGACATTGTGGCCAAGCTCCCACAGGGCATCAATACCATGCTCGGTGCCGGCGGGGCGTACCTTTCGGGCGGCGAGGTCCAACGTGTGGCACTCGCCCGCGCGATCCTTAAAGACGCGCCTATCGTGGTGCTCGATGAGGCCACGGCGTTTGCCGATCCCGAGAACGAGGCACTCATCCAGCGCGCCTTTAGCAAGCTGGCGGCGGGTCGTACGGTCATTATGATTGCGCACCGACTCTCGACTGTAGTGGGCGCAGACCAAATCGTGGTGCTCAACCAGGGCAGCGTGCAGGAGTCGGGTACCCATGCCGAGTTGCTGTCCCAAGAGGGTCTGTATGCCAAGATGTGGGCCGAATACGAACAGGCCGCGAGCTGGAAGATCACTGCTGCGACCGCGGATGCCGCCGTCACGAAGGGAGGCGAGGCCTAAATGTTCGCCTCATTCCAAAAGAAGTATTTCCTATCCGATAAAGGCGTCGCCGGCGTAAAACGCGGCGTCTTCTGGACCACGCTCACCAATCTCATTACCATGGCCGGCATGTGCTTTTTATTCCTGGTCATGGCCGGTTTTGTCGAACATTTCGCCACCGGCGCCGACCTGCCAGATGCCCTGCCGATCGTGGGCGGCCTCCTGGTCTTTTTCGTGTTGCTCTTTGCCTCTAACTGGCAGCAGTATTACTACACCTACTGCATCTTTTACGAGGAGTGCGGCAAACAGCGTATGGAGATTGCCGAGCGCTTGCGCAAACTGCCGCTGTCATTTTTCGGTCGTCGTGATCTGGCCGATTTAACCGAGACCATCATGGGTGACGTCCAGGCCATGGAGCACGCCTACAGCCATGTGCTGGGAGAGCTTTGGGGTGCCATCATCGCAAGCGCCATTGTGTTCGTGGCATCGCTGTTCTTTTGCTGGCAGCTGGCGATCGCGGCGTTTTGGAGCATTCCCGTGGCCTTTGCCGTGCTGTATCTAACACGCGGCCCCATGACCCCGGTGTTCGATTGCGTGCGTGCCGAGAAGGTCAAGGTTACCGAGGCGATTCAAGAGACGCTCGACTGCGTTCGCGAGATCCGCGCCACCAACCAGGAGGCCCATTATCTTGAGGGACTCAACGCCGTGATCGATGCCGAGGAGCGCGAGACTACCAAGGGCGAGCTCGCTAACGGGCTTTTGGTCAACTCCGCCTTTGTCATCCTGCGTCTGGGCATTGCCACCACGCTGGTCACGGGCGCCGCAATGGTCGCCTCCGGGCAGGTCGACTTTTTGGTGATGTTTGCCTTCCTGCTTATGGTGAGCCGTATCTATGCACCCTTTGACCAAGCGTTAATGTTAATGTCCGAGCTGTTTGTCGCCGAGTCGTCTGCCAAGCGCATGCGTTCCATCATGGAAGAGCCTGTGGCGCGGGGCAGCGAGAAATTTGAGCCCGCGGGCCACGATGTGGTGTTCGATCACGTGGCATTTGGCTATAGTGCGGGCGAGGACGGCCGTGCCGGCGAGAAAGTTCTTACCGATGTGAGCTTTACCGCCAAGGAAGGCGAGGTCACGGCGCTGGTCGGTCCTTCGGGTTCCGGTAAGTCTACGGTGAGCCGCCTGGCCGTGCGCTTTTGGGATGCCACCGAAGGCACGGTCACCGTGGGTGGCGTGGATGTAGCGAGCGTTGATCCCGAGGTGCTGCTGCGCGACTACGCCATTGTGTTCCAAGACGTGCTGCTCTTTGACGACACGGTGATGGGAAACATCCGCCTCGGGCGTCGTGATGCCACCGATGAGGAAGTGCTTGCGGCCGCGCGTGCCGCCAACTGCGACGAGTTCGTGAACCGCATGCCGCAGGGCTACGACACCATGATCGGCGAAAACGGCTCCAAGCTGTCCGGCGGTGAGCGCCAGCGCATCTCTGTCGCCCGTGCGCTGCTCAAAGACGCGCCCATCGTGCTGTTGGACGAGGCGACGGCGAGCTTGGATGTGGAGAACGAGACCGTGGTACAGCAGGCGCTCTCCCGTCTGCTTGCAGGTAAGACGGTTATCGTTATTGCCCACCGTATGCGTACGGTGGAAAATGCCGACAAAATCGTTGTGCTCAAGGATGGTGTGGTTGCCGAGCAGGGCACTCCGGCGCAGCTTAAGGCGGCAGGCGGAGAATTTGCCCGCATGGTCGCACTGCAAAAGGAAGCGGCTGCCTGGCAGCTGTAGGAAAGGGGACCAAGATTTCCAAAGGTTAACTTTGGTTGACCATAATAGTTCGACTAAACTAGTCTCAAAAGCGTGCTCGAGCAAACTAATGAACTCGGGTGCTAAGGCACCATGCCGCGCTTGTGCGGCAAAAGGGAGAAGCAACATGAAGAAGTCGACTTTTAACACCCTGCTTGTCGGTGGCGGTTTTCTGCTTGGCACGGCCGGCATCAAGCTGCTTACCAGCGCTCCGGTAAAGAATGCCTGCGTGCAGGGTATCGCGTGCGGCATGCGCATCAAGAACGGCTACCAGGACATGGTCGAGCAGGCCAAGGCTAATGTCGACGACATGGTTGCCGAGGCTGCTTACATCACCCAGAGCGAGGCCGCTGCTGACGAGGCAGCCGAGTAACGCTCTCAGGCACAAATTATGAGATTCTCGATTATTAGCGAGATCCCTGGCAGGACCCGTCTTCAATTGGCGGGTCCTGTGCCAGAGAGCGATCTCGACGCACTTCTTAAGCTCAGCGGCGATATCGACGGCGTGCACAAGGTGCGCGTTTATGGCCGTATTGGCCAGATGGCGCTGGAGTACGACGAGCCGCGCCGTGCGAGCGTGCTCGACGCCCTGGGCGCACTCGATGCTCAAGCTATCGCCGATGCCAAGTCGGGCTATGTGATGCAACTCGAGCCGCGCAAGCACAAACTCGTTATGGACCTGGCGACACTTATCGGCGCCCACTACGCGCGCCGCTGGTTCCTGCCTACGCCGCTGCGTGCGGTGTTTGTCGTGGCCGGTTACATGGCATTTTTGCGCGCTGCCCTTCATGAGCTGGCGCAGCCGCGCCTGACCGTTCCTGTGCTCGACGCTTCGGCCATCGGCATTTCGTTCGTCAAGCGTGATGTCGACACCGCGGGCCAGACGATGTTCCTGCTCAACGTGGGCGAGCTGCTCGAGGACTACACCCGCGCCATGAGTGAAAACGAGCTCATCAACTCGCTGCTCGACGTGCCCGATAAGGCACAAAAAGTGGTCGGCGACACCGAGGTGAGTGTCGCCGCCACCGAGCTTGAGCCCGGCGACTTGGTAGCCGTTCGCACCGGCATGTCTATCTGCATCGACGGCGTGGTCGAGCAGGGGAGCGCCATGGTCAACCAGGCGACCCTGACCGGCGAGCCGCTTGCCGTCGAGCGCAGCGCAGGCGATGACGTGTTCGCCGGAACCGTCGTGGAAGACGGCAGCATCTTGGTGCGCGTGCGCGCCAACACGGCTCAGACCAAGCTCCGCTCGATTGTCTCGCTCGTGCAGACGGCCGATTCACTCAAGTCCGAGGGTCAGTCGCATATGGAAGACCTCGCCAACAAGATCGTCCCGTGGAACTTCCTGCTCGCGGGCCTTGTCGCTCTCACCACGCGGAGCCTCATTAAGACCTCGGCGGCGCTGATGGTTGACTACTCGTGCGCACTCAAGCTCACGGGCTCCGTCGCCGTCATGACCGCCATGAGCGATGCCGCCAAGATGGGCGTCATGGTCAAGGGCGCGAAGTACTTTGAGTCGTTTGCCAAGGCCGACACCATTGTGTTTGATAAGACCGGAACGCTCACCGAGGCGCAGCCGCGTCTTGCCTGCGTGCTCACCACCGATGGCTGGAGCGAGGACGAGGTCCTGCGCCTTTCCGCGTGTTTGGAGGAGCATTTCCCGCATCCGGTGGCACGCGCCGTGGTCAATGCGGCACGCGAGCGCGAGCTTGAGCACCGCGAGCGCCATGCCGCCGTCGAGTACATCGTGGCGCACGGCATCGCTTCGTCCATCGAGGGTCGTCGCGCAATTATTGGCTCGGCACACTTTGTGTTTGAGGACGAGGGCGCGCAGCTCGAGTCCGACATTAAGGAGCAAATCGAGTCCCAGATGCAGGGCCTGTCGCCGCTGTATCTGGCGGTCGACGGCACGGTTGTGGGCGTGCTCGGTATCGAGGACCCGCTTAAGCCCGGGGTCCGCGAAGCCATCGCCGACTTGCACGCGTTGGGCGTTAAGCACGTGGTCATGCTCACGGGCGACTCGGAGCGCACGGCCGAGCGCATTGCTCGCGAGGCAGGTGTCGACGAGTTTAAGGCCGAGCTGCTGCCCGAGGACAAGTACGCCTATGTGGAGCGCATTAAGAGCGAGGGGCGCCATGTTGCCATGGTGGGCGACGGCGTCAACGATTCGCCGGCGCTCGGTTTGGCCGACGTGGGCCTGGCGATGGGTGGCGGAAGCGACATCGCCAAGGAGGTCGCCGATATCATCCTGACCGATACGGATCTCGCCGCGATTGTGCGCCTGCGCCGCATGAGTCAGGGGCTTATCGACCGTCTGACGAGTTCGTATTCCAAGGTGATGCTCACCAACTCGGCGCTCCTGGCGCTGGGCATTACCGGCGCGATTACCCCGCAGGCATCGTCGCTGCTGCACAACGGCTCGACGATCGCCTACAGCCTGAGCAACGCGAAGGCATACCTGCGTTAGGGTTTTCGATTGAGC
>CAJMPM010000106.1 GCA_905215225.1 uncultured bacterium | reverse complement strand
TAAAAGTGAGGGCCTTTATCTAGATCATCAATTAGGCGTGTGTGCCAGCGTCGTGGCGCGCGAATGTGGCAAAAGGATAGTCCCTTTGTCACATTCCCGGAAAGCCTGCCTGGCGTAGGGCCTCGTAGAGGACGATGGCGGCGCTGTTGGAGAGGTTGAGTGCGCTGATGCGGTAGTCGTTCGGATTGACGAAGTTGCCGCAGATGTCCTGTTGAAGGATGGCCTCGTGGCTGTCCTCGGTATGCCCGAGCGATTCCTCGTGAGCTTCCCAAGTCTCGGCGTTATCGAGTGAGTCGCAATCGCGCAGCATGGGGATGCGCTCGCAGCGCTCGGGCGCCGCGGCGCGCAGCTCCTCGGGAATGCCCGAGCTCTCGCTGCCAAAGACCAAGTAGTCACCGTCACGGTAGGTGCTCTGCGCATAGGTCCTGCGCGCCTTTTTGGTCAGCAGATGCAGGCGTTCGTCGGCAGGGGAGAGGTCATTGCGCGCAAGGAAGTCCTCCCAGCCGGCATAGGTCGTCACGTCCAAGTTTTGCCAGTAGCCCAGGCCGGCGCGACGTACCGTCTTGTCGTCGAGCGAAAACCCCAGCGGCTCCACCAGATGCAGGCGGGTGCCGGTAACCACGCAGGTGCGGCCGATATTGCCCGTATTGGCCGGAATCTCGGGCGCATACAGCACAATGTTGAACATGAATCTCCTTGGCTCAGA
This sequence comes from uncultured bacterium, assembly GCA_905215225.1. GTDB lineage: Bacteria > Actinomycetota > Coriobacteriia > Coriobacteriales > Coriobacteriaceae > Collinsella. The sequence goes on along the minus strand of CAJMPM010000106.1, from coordinate 5,066 downwards.
ACGAAAAACCACCACGAAGGGCACCTTCGTGGTGGTTTGGCGGTTACGTAAGCGGAAAAATACCCGCTTGGATAAACCTAGGCGCGGTGCCAGTCGGTCAGGCAGGCATCGAGGGAGGCGATGAGCGCATCCTTGTCCATGTGACGGCCGATGATGCACAGGCTCGTCATGCGGTCGCCCGTCTCGTCGTCCCAAATCTGCATGATCTCGGGGTTCTCGTCGATGATCTTCTGCTTCTCGCCCTCGGGCGCGGAGTCGACAAACAGGCCGTTCTCCATCAGGCGCATCTGGTGGCCGGCCTGCTCAAACATGTAGCACATGTCCGGATCGCCGGTCTGCCACAGCGGGCCTTTGACGCGAATGACCTCGTCGGGCCACTCCTGCTCAACAAAATCGGTGAACTTCTGCAGGTCAAACGGCTTACGGCGCGAGTACACAAAGGTCTCGATGTCGTACTCGAGCACCTCGGGGTCGTCGTGCTCCTCGGGATGCTCCATGGCCTCGATCCAAGCGGCGGAGTTGTAGGCGCGCATAAAGTCGAAGCGGTCGGTATCGAGCAGCTCCTCCATGGGGACCTCGCCGTTTGGGGCCTCGACGATCACGGCGTCTTTCTGCAGGCTGCGCACGATGGCCTTGAGCTCGGCGATCTGCTCGGGCGTCACGGTATCGGTCTTGTTAAGGATCAGCGTGGAGCAGAACTCGATTTGCTGGATGAGCAGGCTTTCGATGTCGTCCTCGTCGATATCCTCAGCCAGCAGGTCGCGACCGCCGTTGAACTCGTCGTACATGCGGGCGCAGTCGACCACGGCCACGATGTTGTCGAGCGCGAGCTTAGGCTCGCCGCCCACCTTGGCCTCGTCGCAGAAGCTCGAGATGGTGTAGGCGATGGGGATAGGCTCGCAAATGCCCGAGGCCTCGATGATGATGTAATCGAAGTTGCCCGAATCGGCGATGCCCTGCAGCTGGTTAGCAAGGTCGTCCGAAAGCGTGCAGCAGATGCAGCCGTTGGTGAGCGGGATGAGGTCGTCGGTCTCGGAAAGGCCGCCGTCGGCGATAAGGCTGGCATCGACGTTGATCTCGCCGATATCGTTGACGATCACGGCGGCGCGGATGCCGCCGTCGTTAGCGAGGATGTGGTTGAGCAGCGTGGTCTTGCCGGCACCGAGGTATCCGGTAAGCATGATGATCTTCACGGGTTTGTTGGGCATGTGCCCTCCTTTGTTAGACATGGCTTACAGTTGAATCTTATGCCAAACGCCTGCTCTTATACCCACGCGCCGGCAAATAACACAGGCTACTCCCAGGCTCCCCATACATCGGGGCAATAACCGACGGTGGCCTTTTTGCCGTTGCGCACGATGGGCTCGGCCAAGACCTGCTGGTTCTCGAGCAGCTTGTCGAAGCGCTGACTGGGGGTGAGGTGCTGGATGAGCGCGAGCGTCTCCTCGTCCTTGGCCTTGGGGTTGAGCAGCTTGTCGATGCCGCCGACCGCCTGCATCACGCTCGTGAGCTCGCCCTTGCTCATCTCCTTTTCCTTAAGGTCAATAAACTGCACCTTAATGCGGCGCTCCTTAAAATAGCGCTGGGCCTTCTTGGTATCGAAAGACTTTTTGGTGCCAAAAATTTGCACGTTCACTTATCGGCTCCCGTTCTAACGAATGAAGTTGGTGCGGGCGCGATCGCCTTCGGGGGCTTTGATGCCGGTGGCCTGTCCTGCCTCGATGCAGCGAAGGAGCCAGGCCATGTTTTTGCCGATGTTTCGCATGGTGGCCAGACCCTCGGCGTCCTGGGCGGCCTCGCCCGGCATGGCACCAAAGACGTTGTTCCAGTACGTGGAGGCCACCACGGGCATCTGGTTGATAGTGAAGTACTTGTTGAGTACATCGAAGGTGGTCGACGTGCCGCCGCGGCGGGCGACGGCGACCGCGGCACCTGGCTTGTGCGCAAAGGCCTTGCTGCCTGCATAGAATGCGCGGTCGAGAGCCGAGAGGATGCGTCCGCTGGGATGCGCATAGTAGACGGGGGAGCCAAAGACAAAGCCATCTGCCTGCTCGGCGGCAGCGATCAGCTCGTTCACCACGTCGTCGTCAAAGGTGCAGCGTCCGCCAAGCTTGCCGCACTGACCGCAACCGATGCAATCGCGAATGGGTTTGGCGCCTAGCTGAAACACCTCGGTATCAATGCCTTCGGCATTGAGCTGCTCTGCGATCTCGGCGAGTGCGCGGGCAGTGTTGCCGTTTGCCTTGGAGCTGCCATTGACTAAAAGAACCTTCATCACAAACTCCCTCTGCTGTCGATGACTTATGCAGAGGATTATCGCACGATGGGGGAGGCGGTGCGGGCGCGGTGCTAGTCCAGTTTGGTACCTGGCACCTGCACGGCTTTCCCGAGCAACGCTTTGAGCTCGTTCAAAATGGAAACGGGCTGTCGATTGACAGCGTCCAGATGAAGCGTCGCCACACGAATGGGCGGCTGATATTCAAGCGAGCCGATGAGCACGGGAGAACCCAGGAACCGTTCGATGTCGTTTGCGATCTCGTCGATCGCCTCGGGGCCGAGCTCATCGAAGAGTGCCACGAACATCGGCCCCGTCGAGCGGAACAGGCGACCCTTGCCGCGCGAGCATTCCATAAGGCAAGCGGCGCTTTCGGCGAGCACGCGGTCGCCTGCATCAAATCCAAAGCGGGCATTGACCTCGGCGATATCGTCAACCTTAATGGCAATAAAGCCTGCCTCGCGCGCCACGCGGCGCATTTCGCCAATGGCGTTGACCAGGGCGTGAATATCGCCCAGGCCCGTCACCGAGTCGGTCGTATCCGCTAGGCTTCGGTTGACGATAATGCCCACATACATGCTGGGCTCGGTATCGGTACCGTCCAAGCGGTAGCCCGTGCAGTCGCAAAGCACGTACGCTCCGGTGGCATCCATTACGCGATACTGCATGTAGTGGAAGTGCCACGTGCCGTTTATCACCATGTCGAGCTCGGCGCGTACGTTGTCGCGGTCCTCGGGATGAACGCGGGCGAGCCACATGTCGACCGAGCTAAAAGGGTGCTGGGAGGGCAGGTCAAAATCGCGCACGGCGTTAACCGACCATTGCGATTCGCCCGTATCGAGGTTAAGGATGAACGGATAGCGCGTCTCGGAGCTCATGGAGATTGCTTGGAACACCCGGTCGTTGCAGGGAAGCTGATCGACGATTGGGCGTTGTGGTGCGTCATTGTCTTTCGGTTGCTGTACACGATGCATAAGCTTATAGCGATACATCTTGCGATCGGCATCCATCGTCATCTGGCGACGCGTGTCGCCAGCAAGTGGATCGACGCGCGAGCAGCCAAAGCTAAAGCTGGCGATCATGGGCGCCTTGCCACCTGAGCTCGCCTCGATCAGCCCGGCACGTACCTGCTCCAGGCGCTGCTCGAGTTCAGTCTCGTTTGCGGAGAGCGAGATAAGCACAAACTCGTCTCCACCGATACGGAACAGCATCTCATTGTGCTCCATGGTTTCGGAGAGCGTGCGGCAGATGCTCAGAATATAGCGATTGCCTTCGGCGTGGCCAAACCTATCATTGCAATGCTTGAGATGGTCGATGTCAATATAGGCGCAGGTGAAGGGATTGCCTTTGCGCCAGAGCTGCTCGACGTGACGGTCGAATCCGTTGCGGTTGCCCAAGTTGGTGAGCGGGTCGATATAGGCGTTGCTCTCAAGCAGCTGGCGCTCTTGTTGCAGGATGGCATGCGTCTTTTGCAGTTGCTCGCCAACGGCGCGTAGCCCAGCAGGCAGCGCGGCAACATCGAGTTCGGCGGTCGAGATGCCATTCGCAAGTCGCTGAAGATAGGCAATAATCGATTGCTCGCCCATGCGGTACGACTCGTTCATGATGGATAACCTCCTTGGGGGAACAACGGTTTGTATCATATCCTCAATTCGGTTTGAACTGGGGATATAAGTTAGCTAATGGAGACAAATGCCCCCTTCGGCGGTGGCGTTTTGCGCGCGAGCGTATCAGTTGTTATTGCCACCATCGAGCAATGCCTCAAAATCCTTCGCCGGCATGGGGCGGTAGTAGAGGAAACCCTGAGCGTAGCGGGCGCCCATGTGGCGTAGCATGTTCGCCTGCTCATCCGTCTCGACGCCTTCGATTACAATGGGCAGATGGAGCAACTGCGCCATCTCGAGCATCGATGACACGATCTGCGCGCTGCGGCCTTGATCGCGGTCGGTGGGCACAAAGGTGCGGTCGAGCTTGATGACGTCGACGTTGACGTTCTTGAGCATCGCGAGCGTGGACTGACCGGTGCCAAAATCGTCCATATAGGTCGAGAAGCCGCGGGTGTGCCTGGCGGCTGTCAGTTTGTCCACGGCTTCGGACTCTCCCGTATAAGCCGTCTCGGTGATCTCGATGCGCATGAGCTCGGGCGGCAGGTTGTATTGGGCGGCGAGCGATCCCATATGCTCGGCAACGTCGCAGGCAAGAATGTCCACGCGAGACACATTAAGCGAGACCGGAACCACGCGAAGACCGCGATCGAGACGCTCGCGAAGCCATATGGCGACACCCTGCCAAATGTACTTGTCGAGCGTCACCACAAAGCCGCTTTCCTCGAGTGCAGGGATAAACGTTGCGGGCGAAATGAGAGAGCCGTCCTTGTCAATCCAGCGCGTAAGTGCCTCGGCGCCAATGATTTCGCCGGTTTCCATATCGACCTGGGGCTGCAGGTAGTACGTGATGCGGCCATTTGAGAGCGCGTACTGGAACTCGGTCAGCGTGCGGTGGAACGCAATCTCGTGTTCATATTCTTCGGGGCGGAAAATAGCAATGCGCTCCTTGAAGTCGTTATTGGCGCGTCGATTGGTAAACATGGCCTTTGCCTGCGCATCGATGGTGATCTCCTCATTGGAGTCGATGGGGTAAATGCCCATGGACGGCCAAAAACCTACGCCGTCATCATGCCTGGCTACTGCCTCGCGAACGCGGTTGTAGATTTGATGGACGGTGATGTGCTTAAAGGGGATGAGTACGCAAAAGTCATCTTGGCCCCAGTACCCTGCGACGCCCATATCGG
>CAJMPM010000105.1 GCA_905215225.1 uncultured bacterium | reverse complement strand
ACGGGCACGTTTTTTGCGCCTTGGCGGTGGAGGTTGGCTTCGCGCTTCTCGGCGCGGGGAATGCTCATCTCGCAGGCCGTGAGGTGTGCCTGGCCCTGGGTGAGGGCGGCGATCTGCGTCGTCTTGCCACCGGGGGCTGCGCACATGTCCAGGATGTCCTCGCCGGCCTGAGCGCCCAGGACCAACGGCGGCATCATGGACGACAGGCTCTGCAGATAGATTTTGCCGTCGCGGTAGCTGTCGAGGTCCCACAGGTCGGAAACCTGGGCGTCGGGCAGGATGAAAGCGTCCGGGTACCAGGCAACGGTTTGGTGGGCGATCCCGGCGGCGTCGAGTGCCGCGGCGATGTCCTCGGCGGTCGCCTTGAGCGTGTTGGCGCGCAGCGTGACCGGGCGCGTGGCTGCGGCGCCAAAGCCCTCGATCATGAGCTCGGCATCGGCAGGCGTATAGGCGCCGGCAACCGTGTCGACTATAAAGCGCGGCAGGTCGGCGGCGCAGGGAAGGGCGGCAAGCCGGTCGGAAAGCTCGGTAGCGGCAAACTGCCTGAGCTTGAGCTCGGGCTTAACCTGCTTTTTCTGCTTACGACGACGCGGCTTGGACATCCGTCTTTCCTTCCCGTTCCAAATTGACTACTTTCCGGGCACGCCGCTGCTGGCGTGCTTTAGTACTGGCTCTCGTGCTTGCTAAAGAAGTCGAAGCGCGGGGGCAGCGGCTTTACGCGGTGCTCGCCGGGCTTCTCGCCCAGGCTCTCCACAAACTCGTCCGTGGAGGCAAAGATGTTGTCCCAGCTAAAGAAGGCGACCGGGTCGACGTCGAAGTACTCGCAGATGAGCTCGCAGCCGGCCGGGACGATGCCGTGCATCAGGACGGTCGCCACACGCAGCTCGGTAAAGGCGTCGACCAGGGCCTGCGTCATGGCGGCGTTGGCCGGCTCGCCCTCGAGCTTGTTGGCGGCCTTGGAGGCATCGCTCCAGCGCTTGTTGGCGGCGCGCAGGTAGTCGTCGCACACGGCGAGCGCGCGGTGCGTCTCGAACTTGTACATGGCCTGCTCAAAGGCAAGGGCGGCCTGCTCGGCAGCCTCGACCACGGCAGCAGAGGCTGCGCCGGCCGGAATGCAACCGTTGCGATAGGGGCTCTCGTCGCCCTCCTTGACGGCGACGCCGTAGAAGCAGCTGCGGGCCAGGCGGTTGAACACGCCGGTCAAAAGGGCGCTCTCCTTAAGGGCCGGATCGATGACGCGCTTGTCGTCGCAGGCGCGCACCTCGTTGCCGTCCTTGTCCTTGCCGGTCACGCGCGTGTCATATGCCTTGGGGCTAAAGCTCACCGGCTTCTCGGACAGGCCGAGCGACAGCCAATGCGCGCGCATCTGCTCGCAGGTGTAGTGGTTGAGCAGGTCGTCTGCCGGCGGGGGAGGCGTCTGCGAGGACGAGCTGGCCTTTTTACCCATGTAGAGCAGGTGGTAGCAGGCGCTGACGGTGCTCTGCGTGAGGTTCCAGCCCAGGGCCTCCCACATGGCGGTCTGCGCGATGCAGTAGAAGTAGATGTTGTCCTGGCCGATGAACTGGTAGATCTGCGCGTCGTCCGAGCACCACCAGTCACGCCAGTCGAGTGAGCTGTGCTGGTAGGTGGGTGCGGGTACCTGCGTGGAATCGGCGGCGGGCTCGCCCATGAGGGCGGCGTCCTGGGCGGCGACACCCTCTGTTACGCCGGCGGCCTTGGCATCGCGTGCGAGTACGGTGCGGGTGTAGCTGATGGGCGCCCACAGGCTCTCGGGCCAGCACCAGCAGGTGACGTCGGAAACGCCGTCGACCTCGGGCGCCGGAACGCCCCAGTCGATGTTACCGGTGATGCGGAAGGGCACGAGCGCCTTGCCGCTGCGGAAGCGCACGCCGCCGTTGGCGAGCACCGCGTGGGCGTCGTCGCGCTCCTTCCAGCTGGGGAAGGTGACGGTAAAGCTGCTCTTGTTGCCCTCGGGCTCCAGCACGGTGTGCTCGGGCAGCTGGTCCTCGACGGCGTCGAAGGCCTCGCGGAACTTGTTCTGAATATAGAGCTGTGCCGGCAGCAGCCACTCCTCCATGGTCTTGGAGACCACGGAGCGAACCTGCGGGTTCTGGGCGAGCTTGGCGGTGTAGGTCTTCATAAAGTCGAGGTAGGCCGGCAGGTCGAAGTAGAGGTTGTCGACCGGGCGCAGCTCGGGCACCTCGCCGGTGAGCTGGCTCTTGGGAGCGATGAGCTCCTCGGGCTCAAACTGGTGACCCAGGTCGCACTCGTCGGCGTACGCCTTCTCGGACTTGCAGCCCTGAATGGGGCAGCGGCCGATCACCTGACGGCCGTTGAGGAACGTGCCGGCCTTGGCGTCGTAGAACTGCAGCGTGGAGCGCTTGGAGATGGTGCCCTGCTCGTGCAGGCGCTCGATAATCTCGGCGGTCACCTCATTGTGAATCTGCGCTGCCGGCTCAAGGCCCGAGCCGCCGTAGATATCGCAGCTGATGTTGTAGTTGTTGAGGGTCGCGGCCTGGCGGGAGTGATTGGACTCGACGTACTCGCTAATAGACTTGTCGTAGCCTTCGTTCTCCTTGAGCTTGCGGTAGCTCTCCATGATGGGCGAGCCATAGCAGTCGGTGCCCGAGGTGAAGATGACGTTCTCGCGGCCCAGACGGTCGCGCAGGAAGCGGGCGAAGAAGTCGGCCGGGACAAAGACGCCGCCGACGTGGCCAAAGTGAAGGCCCTTGTTGCCGTAGGGCTCGCCGGCGGTAACGATGGCGCGGCGAGGCCAGCTGGGACGGTCGTTCATGGAGTATTTGGATGCCATGGGACTCCTTCGCATATGGTGAGAGCGCGGCCGGGCGCAAGGCCTGGCGACGCGGTGGTCAATTCGTGCATATCATTCGACATTATCGCACATGCGGACGGGTACGTGGCAGGGGCGCTATCCTAAGATGCTATGAATGAGATTTCCAACATACATGCGTTTGAGGACGAGGATTTTCTGCACGCCTGCTTTGTGTGGGGGATGGCCGTGCTTGTGGTGTTTGCCGTGTGCCTGGTGCCGGTGTTTATGCTGCTGGGCGGGCCCGCTGACTTGGATGTGGCGGACGCGGGCGGCTGGACGGCGGTTTTGGGCTGGATAGTCGGCTTGGCTGCGGTTTCGGCGGCGTCATTTGCCGTGCACGAGCTGGTGCACGGTGTGTTTTTTAAGCTTCTGGCGCCTGCGGGCGCGAAGGTGACCTTTGGGGCGAATCGCGAGACGGCGATGAGCTATGCCTGCGCCGAGGGCGTGGGGTATTCGCGCCGGCGGTACGTGGCGGTTTGCCTGGCGCCGACGGTTGTTGTGACGGCGGCGTTTGCCCTGGGGTTTGCGTTTTCGGGCTATCCGCTGCTGTGCTACCTGGCGGCCGGCTTGCATTTGTCGGGCTGTGTGGGCGACTGGTATTACGTGCGGACCATTTTGCGCGACCGCCGCATTGTCGCCTGCGAGGACACGTCCTTTGGCGTGCGCTTTTTTGGGTGAGGAGATGTCGATGAAGTCGTTGTTGCTGCATGCGTGCTGTGCACCATGCTCGCTTGAGCCGGTTCGCCTGCTGTGCGAGGAGGGGTTTGAGCCCACGATTTGCTGGACCAACCCCAATATTCAGCCTCACGATGAATGGCAGCGGCGTTTGGACGAGCTGCGCCGGTGGTGTGCCGATGGCGACATCGAGCTTGTCGAGGCGGGGGAGGACCGCGAGCGCTGGGAGGCCGGCGTGGCCCCGCTGGGCGCCGATCGGCCTCGTCGCTGTCGCGCGTGCTATGCCCTGCGCTTGGCCGAGGCGTGCCGTGTGGCCCAGGAGCGTGGGTTTGAGTTTGTGGGCACGACGCTCGCCGTCTCGCCGTATCAGTTGTTCGAAACCTGCAATGATGTGCTTGAACGCTTGGCAGCGGCACATGGGCTCACTCCGGTAATTCGCGATTTTCGCCCGTATTATCCCGAGGCCACGCGTCGTTCGCGCGAGCTTGGCATGTATCGGCAGAACTACTGTGGTTGCCGCTTCTCGGCTGTCGAGGCGGCCATGGACCGCGCCCGCATCCGCGACGAGCGCAAAGCCGCCAAAAAGTAGTTCATTTGGGACGTCAGCCTGCTAGGATGTAGAGCGGACTTTAGCTATATAAGGAGTATCCGACGTGTCTATGCGTACCGATGATTTTGACTACAACCTTCCTGAGGAACTGATTGCCCAGGCTCCTGCCGAGCCGCGCGACTCCTGCCGCCTGCTGGTGGTGGATCGCAAGGGCTCCCAGGCGGGAACGCCGTTGGAGCACGGCGGTACCGTCGAGCACCGCATCTTCCGCGACATCATCGACTATATCGAGCCGGGCGACGTGCTCGTCATCAACCAGACGCGCGTGATGCCGGCCCGCCTGATCGGTCGCAAGACGGGCTCGGGCGGCGTGGTCGAGACGCTGCTGCTCAAGCGCCGCGAGGATGTTGACCCGCTGGGCCATGTTTGGGAGTGCCTGGTCAAGCCGGGCAAGCGTCTGAAGCCCGGTGCTCAGATTGAGTATCGCGCCGGTGGCGCCCATGCGCCCGAAGGGGCTCCCGTGGTGCTGACGGCCGAGGTCGTCGACTTTGTCACCGATAGCCGCGGCGGCCGTCTGGTGCGTTTTGAGCCGGCCGGTTGCAATGCCGCCGGCGAGCCGCGCACGCTCGACGAGGCCATCCATGCTGCCGGCCACGTGCCGCTGCCGCCCTACATTACCGATTACGAGGGCGATCCCGAGAAGTACCAGACCGTCTACGCCATGAAGGAGGAGCACTCGGCTGCCGCTCCTACGGCGGGTCTACACTTTACCCCCGAGCTCATGGCCGCTATCGAGGCCAAGGGTGCGAAGTTTGCTGCCGTCGAGCTCGAGGTGGGCATCGATACCTTCCGCTTGGTGGAGGAGGACGACCCCACGCAGCACGTCATGCACACCGAGCGCTACCACGTGTCGCAGGAGGTTGTCGACGCCGTGCATAAGGCGAAGGCCGAGGGACACCGTGTGATCGCCGTCGGCACCACCGCAGTGCGCTCGCTCGAGAGCGCCTTTGATGCGGAGGCACCGGTGTCCGATCCGGCCGTGACGGCGCGCTATTTTGAAGGCCGCGAGGACGGCGCCGACACGCTCGGCCGCGGTGACATCGTGGTACGCGAGAACGCGACAACGCAGCTCTACCTCATGCCCGGTTCGACCTATCACGTGGTCGACGCGCTGATCACGAACTTCCACGTGCCGCGCTCCACGCTCATGATGCTCGTGAGCGCACTTGCCACCCGCGACCAGATCATGGATGCCTACGCCGCCGCTATCGAGGAGCGCTACCGCTTCTTCAGCTTTGGCGACGCGATGCTCATTCAGTAGGTTACGGCGTTTTACAAACGCCGTAACCGGTCGACGCTGCGCGGGCCGCATTTGGACAATCTGACGTTCAACTTCAAGGGCGCGACCAGAAGGTCAGCGCCCTTTCGTTTCACGTCACCTTGTCTCAAATGCGACCCGCTCGCTGTCGTTGCCAAAACATCGGCGTTGCCGGAACACTTGGCACTTGGGGACGTTCCTTTTGTGCCGGCACCTGGGGACAGTCCTTATGTCAAGAGATCGGTGCAAGAGGGATAGGTTGCCTTGCGTCGATCTAAATAAGTTGCGGTGAGATAGTTCTTGAATTGGCCTTTTTTGAGGCTAAAGGGGGTGCGGACAGAAAGTTGGACCGCGGGGCGGTCCGGACTGGAGGTTCGCATGTACAGCAGGGAGAAGGTCGAGC
>CAJMPM010000104.1 GCA_905215225.1 uncultured bacterium | reverse complement strand
TGCGTGCGTAACTCGCGACAAACTTAATCGCCCCGCCCGGCGGGCGAGCTGCGGAAACTCGGTCGGTCCAGAGTAATATCGTGCAAACGGAATTCTGGCTGATGACCTGTTCGCGACAAAGACTCGATAGGCAGCCCTCTCTATGCCCTTTTATAAGTTGCGGTGAAATAGGGACTGAATTTGGGGTTGAATCGTTTAAACAGTCCCTATTTCACCGCAACTTATGAGAGGGATAGAAAAAGGCGGGGACTCCTGGTGGAGTCTCCGCCTTATATACAAGGGGCGATGTTACTCGCGAGTTGCGGGATTAGACCAGACGGGCGTTGATCGTCTTGGCGATCTCGGCGGCGTCGGTGGAACCCTTGACGGTGGCACGGAAGTCCTCGTCCATGAGCGCCTCGGCGACCTTGGACAGGATCTTGAGGTGCGTGGTGCCAGCCTGAGCGCCCGGGATGAGCAGGGCGATGGCCACGTTGACGGGAGCGCCGTCCATGGTATCCCAACCGGTCACGCCGGACTCGTCCTTAACGACGATGACGGCAGCCTCGGTAATGGCGTCGGACTTGGCATGCGGGATGGCGAAGCCCTCCATCATGCCCGTGGTGCCCTCGGCCTCGCGGGCCAGGAAGGCGTTCATCACGGCGTCGGCGTCGCTGGCGATACCGGCCTTGACGGCCTGGTTGGAGACAAAGCTCAGAGCCTCGTCACGAGAAGCGAAGTCCTCGGCGACAAAGACGTTCTCGACCTTCACGAAGTCGGCAGCCTCGGCCTTGGGGGCCTCGACGGCAGCGGCCTTGGGAGCCTCAACCGGCTTGGCTGCAGGAGCGGCCTTCTGATTCTTCTCGAAGTCGAACTTCTTGAAGGCCACGAACAGGATGCCACCGACCACAGCGCCGATGAGGATCGCGAGGACCCAAAGCGGACCGTTCTCGACAACGGGCAGGACCAGGAAGCCACCGTGGGGCGCCGGATCGTGAACGTTGAACATAATGGTCAGGATCGAAGCGATGGAGGAACCGAGCATCATGATGGGCATGACGGGCCAGATGTTCTTGGTCATGAACGGAATGGCGCCCTCGGTGATGTGGGTGCAGCCAAGGATGAGGTTGACGACACCGGCGTCATGATCCTCCTGGCTGAAGTACTTCTTGCCGACGATGACGGCGAAGGTGGTGATCAGCGGCGGAACGATGCAGGCGGCGGAGACGGCAGCCATGAAGTTGGTGCCGAAGTTGTAGGTGTCGGTGCCGACACCGGCAGCCAGAGCCTCGGTGAGCATAGCGGTACCGGTGACGTAAGCAGCCTTGTTGACCGGGCCGCCCATGTCAAAGGCGCACATACAACCGATAGCAAGACCCAGGACAACAGCGCCAGAGGCAGACAGACCCTTGAGGAAGTCCATCATGGCGGTGTTGATGGCAGCCATGGGGCCGGAGATGCCGAGCATGACCAAACCGACGATAGCAGTCGAGAACAGCGGGTACAGGAAGATGGCCTTGAGGCCGTCCAGGTTCTTGGGCAGCTTGGCAAAAACCTTCTCGAGCAGAAGGATGACATAGCCGGCGAGGAAGCCGCCGACAATGCCGCCCAGGAAGCCGAAGCCCACACCGGTGCCGCCAGCATCGATCATGTGGGTATCGGCGTTAACGGGCAGGCCCTGGATGGCGATCATACCGGCAACAAAGCCGGGGACGAGTGCCGGGCGCTTGCCGATGGACTCGGCGATGTAGGCGGAAAGCACCGGAACCATGAGGTTCATGGCAATGCCGCCGATGATCTTGAGCATAGCGGCGAAGCTGTTGTAGTCGGCAGCCGTCGAATCGAAGGACGTGATGCCCCACAGGAACGAAACGGCGGTCAGGACGCCACCGGCGACGACGAAGACCAGCATGTGGCTGACGCCGTTCATGAGGTGCTTATAGATGATGTGGCCGATGGACTCCTTCTCCTCGACCTCGTCCTCGACATCGGCGGCAGCTGCACCCGTGTCGTCACCCTTGGCGGAGAGCGCGCGCTCAATCAGCTTACCGGCGGCCTCAACGGACAGGGCCTTGGAAACACCAACGGAAACCATGGGCTTACCGGCGAAACGCTCAGCCTGGACATCCTTATCGGCTGCGACGACGACGGCCTTGGCACCGGCGATCTCGCTCTTGGTGAGCTCGTTCTCGACACCGACCTGGCCATGGGTCTCAACCTTAATGGTCAGACCGCGCTCGGCAGCAGCCTTCTCCAGCGCCTCCTTCGCCATGAAGGTGTGCGCGATGCCGGTCGGGCAACCGGTGGCGGCGATGATGTCAAACTTAGCCATGTGTCCCTCCTTCTTGAGTACTGCGCCCGCAGGCGCTCCCCTACACGCGCTTCCATGCGCGTTTTTCCACACCTGAAAGATACCAACCCACCGCTTATATGAGAAGCAATACAGCTCATTTCTCCGGTGAAAGGTTCTTTCATTACCGTAAACGGTCGATGAAAGTTTACCATCAACTATTGAAACGGCAAGGTGTATCTTGTAATTGAAAATGCCCGTATACTACGACATTACAAAACAAGTCCGATTATCATGCCAGCCAGGAGCCATCCCATGTCCGATAGCAGCAAGAGCGCACTCTCCCTTATTAGTATGCACAGGGGGTACAGCGAGTCCGAGCAGCGCATTGTCGACTATATCCTAGAGCACCAGTCCGAGGCCCCGCGTCTGACAGCCGCCCAGCTTTCGCGCGCCGCTGCAACCTCCGAGGCAACCGTCTCGCGCTTCTGCCGCAAACTGGGTTTTGGCAGTTTTCGCAGTTTCCAATTTTCACTAGCGCGCGATCTGGAAAGCCAGCGCAATGAAGGCCTCACCGACGAGGTCTCGCTCGACAATATGGAGCAGAGCCTCAAGAATATTCTCGCTGCCAAGGTCAGCGAACTCAATGCGACTATCGATGGCATTGATCACGACACGCTGACAGCCGTCGTGCACGCGTTTAAGAACGCAGGGGCTATCGAGTTTGCAGCCGTAGGCAACACCAACGCCGTCGCGCTCGACGCGACGTTTAAGTTTTCGCAGCTGGGCCTTCGCTGTATGGCAAGCACCATCAGCGAGACCTCGATTGGTTTTGCGCTTACGCTGCGCCCCGGAGATGTCATCGTGCTGATCTCGAACTCCGGCAAGTCGCGTCGACTGAATCGCATGGCAAAAGCGGCTCGCGGCTGTGGTGCCACCGTAGTCGTCATCAGCAGCGACAGCAAGTCCCCGCTTGCTCGCCTGGCCGACTACTCCTTTAATACTGTGAACCACGAGGCACTGCTCACCACGGGCGACTTTGCGTTCTCCAAGATGAGTGCCACGATGATCATCGAGGTTATCTACAACTTCCTGCTGCCCGAGATTGAAGACGCCCGCGAGCATATCAGCTACTACGAGGAGCTCATCCAGCCGGATAAAGTCGTGGAGTAGGTTTTAACAGGGGCCGTTAAGTACCGTACCCACAAAACTATGCCGGTTTACTACGATGAAATCGGAATATGCGACCACATCGCGTTTTAAAAGAAAACCGCAGGCGTTCTACCTGCGGTTTTCTTTTTACAATATTAGCTGTGCTCGAGCTATGCCGATTCATCGTAGTAAACCGGCATAGTTTTTGACGGTCGGGCAAAACAAGCAAGTGGCGGTGCAACAATTGCTGATATTTTGTCCCCGCCAACACTGTCAGCTCGTTCTAACCTCGAGCCTCTTCCAACATCTGCTTGGCATGTGCCAGGCTTGCCTCAGATTGATCGCCACTCAGCATACGGGCGATCTCTGCGATGCGGGCGTCCCCGGCCACCTCATCCAGATGCGTCTGGGGAACGTCGCCGGGCTCTTTACTCACCACGTAGTGTTTGTCGGCCATGACGGCGACCTGCGCCAGGTGGGTTACGACAATCACCTGATGCGTAGCGGCGAGATCTGCCAGCACGCCCGCGAGCGCACGCGCCGTGGAGCCACCGACGCCGGCATCGACCTCGTCAAACACCAGCGTATCGACACCGTCCGCGTTACCGAGGACAACCTTGCTTGCCAGCATGCCGCGGCTGAGCTCGCCGCCCGACGCAATGCGGCGCAGGGGGCGCGGCGTCAATCCGGCACCACTGCGATACAAAAGCTCATAGCTCGAAGGCCCCGCCAGCGTCCATTCGGCACGCGGAAGATCGCGCGACTCCCAAACGAGCTCGGCGTCGCCCATCTCCAGGCGCGCCATCTGACGGCCAACCTCGTGGCAAAAGCGAGGGGCTGCGGTATTCCGCACGCGTTTAAGCGCCTTGGCAGCAGCAAAAAGCTCGCGTTCGGCACACCCGAGCGCCTCGCGAGCCTTCTTGATCCGCTCATCACCATCATCGACCAGCGACAACAGCTCTTGTGAGCGGTCGCGCATGGCAAAGACATCGTCCATGGTGGGCCCCCACTGACGCAGTAGGCCCTTAAGATCGGAATAGCGCTCGCGCATACGAGCCAGCTCGCGCGGATCGAAGGCGACCCCATCGCGATAGGTGCGCAGCTCGTTGGCACAATCCTCAAGCGAGATGCAGGCATCCGAAAGCGCATCGGCAATGTCGCCCAGCTTTCGATCGACAGTAGCCATACGAGAGAGCTCCGCCACGGCACTGTTCAGGGCATCGAGCGCTCCCCCTTCAGCTGCAAGCGATGCATGGGCATCGTTGGCCGTGGCCACCAACACCTCAGCATGCTCGGAGCGCGGCAGCAGCTCCTCGAGCTCCTCATACTCGCCCGGTTTGGGGTCGACCTCGGCGATGCGCTCCATGGCGAAGCGCGCCTCCTCGACGCGACTCCCCTGCGCGCGTGAGGCTTCCTCCACACGGCGAAGCTCCTTGGCGGCGTCACGCGAAGCCTTGAAGCAGGCACGGTAACGGTCGAGCGCCTCGAGCGCAGAGCGACCAGCCCAGGCATCGACCATGGCAACGTGATGCGCCGGGTCGAGCAGGCGCTGGTGCTCGTGCTGACCGCAAAGATCCATCATCACGCCGACGCGCTCCGAAAGTTCACGCACGCTGGCGATGCGGCCGTCAATTTTTACGCGGCTGCGGCCCTCGGCAGAAAGGCTACGCTGTACGGTGAACCCCTCCGTGTCGTGCGGACCGTCGAACAGGCGCGCCTCGACGCTCGCCAGCGCCTCGCCCTCGCGCACCGTCGACGAATCCGCGCGCTCGCCCAAAATGAGCTTAAGCGCCGAGAGCAGCGCGGTCTTACCGGCGCCGGTTTCTCCGGTCAGAACCGTTAGACCCGCGCTCGGAACCAACGTCGCCTCGCGAATGAGTGCAATGTTGGAAACCTGCAGCTCATCGATCATGGCGCACTCCGTAGAACACGCGGCTCACCGAGTTATAGAAGCTCTCGGGGCCGTAATCCAGCAGCAGCACATCGCCGGGACCGCGTCGCACGGCCACGCTCTCGACCGTGCCATCGCAGGTAATAAACTGCCCGTCGATGGCGATCGCCGGCACGCTCGGACGATCATCGGACATAAAGATCTCGACGATATCGCTCGGCGAGGTCAAAAAGGCGCGAGCCTGAATGGTATGCGGAGCGATGGGCACACAGACCATGCCCGTGTAATCGGGACTGACGATGGGGCCGCCGGCGGAAAGCGCGTAGCCGGTGGAGCCAGTCGCCGTAGATACAACCACGCCGTCGCCGCGCAGGCGGTCGATATGATGGCCGGACACCGTGATATCGAACTCGACCATATCGGACAGCGGACCGCGGGTAAGCGCCATGTCGTTGACGGCGCCGAAGCGCACGACATCCATCGTCCCGACTTCGCGCACGGACACGCTATCCACGGCGAAG
>CAJMPM010000103.1 GCA_905215225.1 uncultured bacterium | reverse complement strand
GTAATAATCTCGCAAAGGGAGACTATACCCGCCTTGTGGCCCTCAGTGCGCGCAAGACCGCGAGACGTGGCCCAACGACCGTTGCCGTCCATGATGCACGAGATATGGTGCGGAATGTTATTGAGGTCAAGGTCGGAAAAACCGACGCCCGCAGGGGCGTCGGCAAAGTACTCGACCAGTTTATGCTCGTCGTATTGCACCTTAGATCTCCATGACCTCGGCTTCTTTTTCCTTCAGAAGCTCCTCGACCTTGGCGACATACTCATCGGTGTGCTTCTGGACCTTGGCCTGCTCGCGACGGACATCGTCCTCGGTGAGCTCTTCGTCGCGCTCGAGCTTGTTGTTAAAGTCGCGACGGATGTTGCGAATGGAGACCTTGGCCTGCTCGGCATACTCGCGGCACTCCTTGACGAGCTCGCGACGACGCTCCTCGGTGGGAGCCGGGAACGGCAGGCGCACGACGGTACCGTCAGAGTTGGGAGTAATGCCCAGATCGGAAGCGCTGATAGCCTTCACGATTGCGTTGACGAGCGCCTTGTCCCAGGGCTCGATAAGCAGCATGTGAGCCTCGGGGGTCTTAACGGCGGCAACCTGGGTAACCGGCGTGGGAACACCGTAGTAATCGACCGAAATGTCGGACAGAATGTTAGAGTTGGCGCGGCCCGTGCGAACCTTGGAGAAGTTGTGCTTGAGGGACTCGAGCGACTTGTCCATATGGGCGGTGATGTTCTCTGCCATGCTTAATCCTCCTGATAGACGAGCGTGCCGACGGGCTCACCCGAAAGCGCGCGCTTGACGGTGTCCTCGCCATCGATGTTGAGGACCAAAATCGGCATACGGTTGTCCTGGCACAGTGCCGTAGCCGTGGAATCCATAACCTGCAGACCGCGGACGAGAACCTCGTGATAGGTAATCTTGTCAAAACGGACGGCATCGGCGCACTTGACGGGATCCTTGTCGTAGATGCCGTCAACCTTGGTGGCTTTAATCAGAATCTCGGCGCCGATCTCGCACGCACGAAGAGCCGCGGCGGTGTCGGTCGTAAAGTACGGATTGCCCGAACCGGCGGCAAAAATAACGACGTTGCCCTTGGAAAGGTGGTTGATGGCGCGACGGCGAATATAGGGCTCGCAGATCTCGTTCATCTGGATAGCGCTCATCACGCGGCAGGGAACATCGTTGTGCTCAAAGGCATCCTGCAGGGCAAGCGCGTTCATAACGGTTGCCAGCATGCCCATGTAGTCGGCCTGGGCGCGATCCATGCCACCGGCAGCGCCGGCCATGCCGCGGAAAATGTTGCCGCCGCCGACAACAACGCCGACCTCATGGCCAACGGCGAGCAGCTCCTTGACCTGCTTGGCAAGATGGTCGGTAATCTTGGGGTCGATGCCATATTGGCCGTCGCCCATCAGTGCTTCGCCGGAAAGCTTCAGAAGCACGCGTTTATATCGGATGTCGGACAAAGCGATCCTCCTTTAATTAGACTCTCAATATGATAGCAAAGGCTCTGATAAGAGCCATGAAAAAGCAGGCTGTGAGTAAAACCCACAGCCTGCTCATTACCAGCTACAAGAGCTTATTTACTCGCCACGGACCAGACGGTCAAAGGCAACGACGGTAATGGTGTCGCCGAGCTCCTTGGAGACCTGCTCAGCGTACTTCTTGATGGTGAGGGAGCTGTCCTTGATGAACTCCTGCTCGGTGAGCACGGACTGCTTGTAGAACTTCTCCAGACGGCCAACAGCCATCTTCTCCTGGATAGCCTCGGGCTTGCCGGACTCGGCAGCCTGGGCCATGTAGATCTGCTTCTCGTGCTCGACGGTCTCGGCCGGAACCTGATCGCGGGTAGCGCAGATCGGGGCGACGGCGGCAACCTGAAGGGCAACGTCGTGAGCGAAGGTCTTGAAGGACTCGGCCTGAGCGGTCTCGGCCTTCTCGAAAGCGAACTCGACGAGGACACCGATCTTACCACCCATGTGGATGTAAGAAGCGAGAGCGCCGTTCTCGGCCTTGCGGGCGGAGAAACGAGCGATCTTCATGTTCTCGCCCATGATGTGAATCATCTCGGTGAGCTCGGAGGAAACGGTCTCCTCGCCCATCGGCTTCTCGAGCAGAGCGTCGACGTCAGCCGGCTCGGTGGTGGCGACAACCTCGGCGACCTTGGAAGCAAAGCCGGTGAACTTGGCGTTGGAGCCGACGAAGTCGGTCTCGCAGGAAAGCTCGAGCAGAGCGCCGGACTTGCCGTCCTCGGAGACGAACGCGGCGACAGCGCCCTCGTTGGTCTCACGGCCAGCCTTCTTGGCAGCCTTGGCGAGGCCGTTCTTGCGCAGAACGTCAACAGCGACGTCCATGTCGCCGTCAGCCTCGACGAGAGCCTTCTTGCACTCCATCATCGGGGAGTCGGTCATCTCGCGGAGCTGCTTGACCATAGCGGCAGTAATCTGGGCCATTGTGGTTCCTTTCAAAGAGATGAAAAAGACTTAAATAGGACTGATTTACTCGGCCTTGGGCTCGGCGGCCATCTCGGCCTCGGAGACCTGCTCCTTACCGGAGCCAGCGAGGCAGGCGTCGGCCATGAGCTCGCACATAAGGGTAACAGCGGAGATGGCGTCATCGTTGCAGGGGATGCCGTACTCGACCTCGTCGGGATCGGAGTTGGTGTCGATCAGGGCGACGACGGGGATGTTCAGGCGCTGGGCCTCCTTGATGGCGTTCTCCTAGCGCTTGGTGTCGTTGACGAAGAGAGCCTGGGGCAGACCCTTCATGTCGCGGGCGCCACCGAGGTTGGTCTGGAGCTTAGTGAGCTCCTTGCCGAGAACAGCCTGCTCCTTCTTGGGGAGCACTGCCATGCGGCCGTCCTCGACCATGGCCTCGAGCTCCTCCATGCGGTTGATGCGGGAGCGGATGGTGACGAAGTTGGTCAGCATACCGCCGAGCCAACGCTGGTTGATGTAACGCATGTTGGCGCGCTCAGCAGCGTTCTTGACGGCCTCCTGAGCCTGCTTCTTGGGGCCGTCGATCAGCACGTTGCCGCCCTTGGCGACGTTCTTGACGAAGGTGTAGGCCTGATCGGCATCAAGGATGGTCTGCTTGAGGTCGAGGATGTAGATGCCGTTGCGCTCACCGAAGATGAACGGCTTCATCTTGGGGTTCCAGCGACGGGTCTGGTGACCGAAGTGGCAGCCGGCCTCGAGCAGGGTGCGGATATTAATCTTGGTAGCCATGTTAAACCTCCTGTGGTTTGCCTCCGCGCGGGGTCATCCTCCAAAACCAACCCGGACATGTGCTACCAAAGCCCGGGCACCACGGTATGAAGTAGCCGCGCGTGCGTGATAAAAACCTGTTGCCGTGAAGCAACCCGATGAATGATAGCAGGATTGTCTCTTCCTGCCAACCCGCAATCAAAACCACACACCTCGGTGCGGCGCGGGAGGCCCTTCTCTTACTCGCCGCGGGGGTGTGCCTGACTCACGGCACGCTTGAGTCGATCGGGCGTGAGGTGCGTATAGATCTGCGTCGTGGACAAGCTCGCATGCCCCAGCAGCTCCTGAACCGAGCGCAGATCCGCGCCGCCCTCGAGCAGGTCGGTCGCAAAGGTGTGGCGCATCGCATGCGGGGCGATGTCGGCAGGAATGCCGGCAAGTGCCGCAAGCATGTGGAAACGCCTCCTCAGCATGGCGGCACTCATGCGGTTTCCGCGCGCCGAGATAAACAGCGGATGCACGCCGTTCGCACTATCGACACGCTTTGCCTGCACAAGGAGATGTGGCCTCCCCTCCTCAATATAGCGGCGAGTCGCCTCGAGAGCGCGCCGATAGAGGGGCACGATACGCTCCTTGCTCCCCTTGCCCCAAAGTCGCAGCGTTCGCTCTGACCAAGCAATGGACTCCATGTTGAGCGCCGCGAGCTCCGAGATTCGCGCGCCGGAGGCATAGAGCAGCTCGAGCATCGCTGCATCACGCAGCCCCGAAGGCGTCGAGGTGTCGGGGGCCTTGAGCAACGCCTCGACTTGCCGGGTCGTCAGCACACCGGGAAGATCGCGCGGCAGTTTGGGCGAGGATATCGCCGAGACCGCATCGCCCTCAACGATTCCCTCGGCAGCCATCCACCGATAGAGCGAGCGAATGGCAGACAGATGCGCCGCAAGGGTCCGAGCCGCCACCTGGCCACGCGACAGCTCGGCCAAATAGGAGCGAATGGTGCGCACGTCGGCAGCGAAAGCATCAATATCCTCGCGCTCGCACCAGGCAGCAAAGCGCTCTAGCCTCGAGCCATAGGCCGTCACCGTGTTGGGAGAAAGCCCCTCGACGCGTGCGATATAGGCGATAAAAGAGTCGACGGTGTCGTACAGGTCAAAGGCTATGACCGGTCGCCTCCAAACAAGTCGGAACGCGTGGCCAAGTAGGCATCGAGGGCCTCGAGCGCACGGTCCGCATAGGCCTGATAGCGGTCGCGCTTGCTGCGGCGCTTACCGTCCTCGAGTGGCGGCACCAGGCCAAAGTTGACATGCATAGGCTGATAGCCCACGGTGGCAGGATCGGTCGCATAGCCCACGAGCGCACCCAGGGCGCCCACACGCGGCAACTCGACGCCCGCGGCACCGATAGCCTCGGCATAGGTGTTGAGCGCCGCGAGCAGACCTGTCGCCACGGCTTCCATGTACCCCTCGGTGCCGGTGATCTGACCGGCCAGGCGCACGCCGGTACCGGGCACGGCAAAGGTGCCATCGAGCACGTGAGGGGCGTCGACAAAGGTATTGCGGTGCATGACACCGTAGCGGAAGAACTCAGCGTTCTCCAGGCCCGGCACCATATGGAAGACGCGCTTCTGCTCGCCAAAGGTCAAGTTGGTCTGGAAGCCCACCAGGTTATAGGCGGTCTTCTCCTTGTTCTCGGCGCGCAGCTGAATTGCCGCCCAGGGACGGCGACCGGTGCGCGGGTCGGTGAGCCCGACGGGCTTCATGGCACCAAAACGGATGGCATCCTTACCCGTGCGCGCAACCTCCTCGGCAGGCTGGCAGGCCTGGAACAGATCGCCGCCCTCAAAGTCTTTGAGCACCACGCGGTCGGCCGTGGTAAGCGCCTCGATAAAGGCCTCGTACTCCTCCTTGTTGAGCGGAGCGTTGAGATAGTCGCCGCTCCCCTGCTCCTCGTAGCGCGACTGCGAGAACAGCACGTCCATATCGAGCGTGGAGGCATCGACGATCGGCGCCGCCGCATCAAAGAATGCCAGGGCATCGCCACCGACGAGCTTCATAACCTCTTCGCTCAGCGCCGGTGAACACAGCGGGCCCGCGGCAATGACCACGTGGCCCTCGGGAATCTGCGTGACCTCGCCGTGCACGACCTCGATATTGGGACGGGCGGCAACCTCGGCCTCGACAAGCTCGGAAAACTTGACGCGGTCGACCGCCAAGGCGCCGCCGGCGGGAACAGCCGCGCGATGGGCGCAATCGAGCAGGACTGAACCCATGCGCTCAAGCTCGGCCTTCAGCAAACCAGCCGCAGAATCCGGACGGGTCGACTTAAACGAATTGGAGCAGACGAGCTCTGCCAGGTGATCGGTATGGTGGGCCGGGGAGCTCACCTGGGGGCGCATCTCGCACAGCTTTACGGCAAACCCGCGGTCTGCCAGCTGGATCGCGCACTCCGAACCCGCCAGACCGCCACCGATAACCGTCACCTGATCGAACTGCATCTGCAAACACCTTTCTAATTGACACGTTTTCCATTGTGACCGAAGGGCGTCTGGGCGTGAAGGGCAAACTTGGAGGGCGCATACCTTCCATCCATCATGCGCTCGATACGGCCATCGCACTCGAGCGAGCCCAGAAGCATGATCCCACCGACAGCATCGCTCG
>CAJMPM010000102.1 GCA_905215225.1 uncultured bacterium | reverse complement strand
TGCCGGCGATATCGTGCTCGATCAGCAGGCTCGACGAACCCAGTACGAGCGGCTGCTCGGCGGGGCAACCCAGGAACTCCCCCGCCAGCTTGCGTGCCGAGGGAATGCCCTCAAAGCAACCGTAGTTGGAGCAGTCGACGTTGCCGTCGTGCAGATCGGCATCGGCATTGAGGATATCGAGCATGGGGCGAGAGATGCCCACCTGGGAGGGCGACGGCTTGCCGCGGGCCATGTCGAGCGCCAGGCCCTTGGCCTTGACCTCGGCGACCTCGGCTTTGAGCGCCTCGATGGCGGCATCGAGTTCGGTGGTTTCCATCTTCTGGTAGATCGTCTGCATGGGTGCGACCTTTCGCGAAGCGGGACGTTGCAGTTCGTCTAAGTATAGACCGCCACTGCCGCAACGGTATGAAGCCGTGATAGATTAAGTCCATCGCAATGAATTACGACATCGCCGCGCATGCCGGTGTGGGGCGCCCAAGGAGGCACTATGGAGTACGGATCGTTCCAGGCCGAGGAATTCGGCGACCTGCAGCGCCTGGTCGACGGACTGTTTTATGACCGCCGCGCCATCGACCGCCTGGATCTGATCGTGCAGGCCGAGATCTTGGACCTCGCGCCCGACCTCATGGAAATCGTCAACCTTTTGCCGCCCGGCTACTACGACCGCCAATCGCTTTGCGACCAGCTCAACTCCGCCTTGGCCGCCCACGGCTGGGGCGCCGTCTACGGCACCGTGGAATAAACCTAGTCATTTAAGAACGTCCCCAATGACTAAAACGCCGCTTGTGACGGTGTTCACGGGCGGCGTTTTCAAACTTGTTTGTGCTTTTACTCGTTCTTGGGCGCGGGGTGTTTGCAGACCACACTCATGTAGATCATGCCGAGCACGGCCGCGGTGACCGAACCGGCAAGAATGGCAGCCTTGGCGGCAAGAACCTCAAACTCGGCCGTCGGGAAAGCGAGGCCGCTGATGAGGATCGACATCGTAAAGCCGATGCCGCCCAGAATGCCCACACCGGCAATCATGTGCCAGTTGACGTTGCGCGGCAACTGGCAAGCCTTGAGCTTGACCAGGGTAAATGTCATGCCAAAAATACCAATCGGCTTGCCCAGCAGCATGCCAAAGTACACGCCGAGCGTCACCGGGTCGGTGAGCAGTGTGCTCATGTCCACGCCCACTAGGCGAACCTGTGCGTTCACGAACGCAAAGATCGGCAGAATCACAAAGTTGACCGGCGTGGAGATCAGACGCTCCATGCGGATGAGCGGCGGGGTCACGCGGTGCATGACGCGCTCGACCTTGGTGGTCGAGACGGTAAAGTCATGCTGGCCCAGGATGTGTGCCTCGTCGTCGTAGCGGTCATCAAGCAGCGGCAGGCACTCGCCCAACCAATCGGTGAGGCTATCGAGCTTGACGCCGCACTTGGCCGGGATGGTAAAGGCCAAGATGACGCCGGCGAGCGTGGCATGTACGCCGCTCTTGAACATGCAGAACCACAACAGCAGACCCAGTACCGAATACGGGGCAAGGCGGTAATGCTGCGTCTTGTTGAGCCACACGAGCGCGCAGGTCACAAGCGCGGCGGCGCCCAACCAAAACGGATTGGGGCTCTGACCGTAGAAGATGGCGATGGCGGCGATGGAGATGAGGTCGTCGGCGATGGCGAGCGTCGAGAAGAACACGCGCACGCCGTTGGGCACGCGGTTGCCCAAAAGCGACAGCACGCCCAGCGCAAAGGCAATATCGGTTGCCATGGGGATGGCCCAACCGTTGCGGGCGCCGGCATGGTTAAAGATCAGGTAGATGCAGGCGGGAACGACGACGCCGCCCACGGCCGCCAGCATGGGAAGCATGGCCTGACGCGGATTCTTGAGCTCGCCGACCGTCATCTCGTACTTAAGCTCAATGCCCACCAACAAAAAGAAAATCGCCATGAGGAAGTCGTTGACGAAAAGCTCAACGGTGAGACCGGCCGTAAGGTTGCCCAGACCCACATACAGCGGGGTCTCCAAAAAGTGATGGATGGCCTCGTAGGCATCGGTATTGGCGCAAATGACGGCGGCGATGGCGGCGATGACCATAACCGCGGCGGAAATCGTGCCGTTCTCGGCGATGCGCTCCCAAATGTCGTGGCGTTCAAAGCGCTTGCGCTCACGGACGTTGAACAGCTGCTCGGTTGCTGCCATGGGCGGCTCCTTTCACGGGAAAGCTCCCGTCTTAAAAAAGCACGGCCCGCCCAAGTGGCGGCGCCGCGCTCTAACGTATTACGCTTGCATCTAGCCTACCCTGCACGACAAGCACGCAGGCGTGGCCGAAAAGCGGAACCACAGGTTGAACATTATTTGCTCAACGGCACGGGCACGCCTGTCCAAGAGACGACGCGGCGCCGTGCACAAAAAACGACCGGAGCGCGGGGCGTCCGCGATCCGGTCGTGGCGTTTGGTCAACTAAACCTAGCAGGCGGCCATGATGGGGGCAGCGACCTGCTTCTTACGGGAGAGGACGCCCGGCATCCAGACGCCGTCGTGCTCGTCGGCAATGCCCAAGCCCTTCTGAGCAGCCTCGGTCTCGCCCTCGAGCAGGACCTGCGAGCCCTCCTCCATGATGTCGGTGATGCACAGGACGATGCCGTCGGCACCCTTCTCGGCGGCGTAGGCGCGCATGGCCTCGCGAATCTCGTCGATCATGCCGAGTGCGCGGGTCTTGTCGACAGTCTCGTACTGGCCGATGAGCAGCTTCTTGCCGGCGGGCTCGAACATCTTGATGTCGTTGCCGACCATCTCGGCTGCGGTGAAGGAGCCGGACGGACGGGTGAGGAAGACCTCCATGCCAAACTTGACCGGGTCGACGCCCACCTGCTCGCCGAGCTTGGCGGCGACGGCGCGGTCGACATCGGTGGTGGTGGGGCTCTTGAGCATAAGCGTATCGGTCATCATGGCCGAGAGCAGCAGCTTGGCCTGGACGTCGGAAAGCTCAACGCCGAGCACGGCGGCGAGCTTGGTGACGATGGTGCAGCTGGAGCCCCAGGGCAGGCAGATGTAATGCAGCGGGCCGGCGGTCTCGAAGTCGCCGATGCGGTGATGATCGACGACGCCAAAGACCGTGGCGTCCTTAAGGCCGGCGACGGACTGGGCAGACTCGTTGTGGTCGGTGAGGACGACGAGCTGACCGGCCTCGACGGACTCGATCACGCGAGGCTCGACGATGCCGGCGTCGGCGAGCAGCTTGGCGGACTCTGCCGGAAGCTGGCCCAGAGCGCAAGCCTCGTAGGTGTTGCCGGCATACTCAACCTGGTTGAGCAGCTGGGACAGGACGACGGCGCTCATGATGGCGTCGTTATCGGGGTTCTGGTGACCAAAGACAAGAACGTTTGCCATGGATATCCTCCACTTGATATGTGTACTTGGACGTAGCTATGGTAGCACGCTGGCGCCGAGCCTTCGCAGACGGAAGGGGCACGGCATATTTTGGGGCAGGCATGGGGGCCAAGGCTGTCCCTTTTGCACCGTGTTGGTGCAAAGCAACTTGACCCCCTTGCAGCAGCTATTTACCGGCGGCGCGCAGGGCTACGTAGGCAGCGCCGATGATGCCGGCGTCGTTTCCGAGCGAAGCGACCTTAATGGGCGTCTCGCGCGAGGCGGAAAGCGCGTATTGCTTAAAGTGCTCGCGAACCTTATCGAGGTAGACATCGGCCGAAGCGGACGCGCCGCCACCGATCAGGAACATCTCGGGGTCGACCACGTTGGCGATAAGTGCCAGAGCACGGCCGAGATAGTCAGCCATGGTATCGGCAGCTGCCAGCGCGAGTTTGTCGCCCTCGCGGCAGGCCTGGAACACGTCCTTGGAATCGGAGGGGCCGGTGAGCTCAATGGGCTCGACGCCCGCCTTCTTGCACTCGGCAAGGTAGTTGCTCACCACGCCGGTGGCGCTGGAATACTGCTCCAGATGGCCATGGCCGCCGCAGCCGCAGGTGCGCTCCTCAGCCGGGTTCAGGCACATGTGGCCAATCTCGCCGCCGGCGCCCACAACGCCCGATACCACGTCGCCGTTAACGATAACGCCGCCGCCCACGCCGGTACCGATGGTGACCATCACGACGTTCTGCACGCCCTTGGCAGAACCGAGCCAGGCCTCGCCCATGGCAGCGGCGTTGGCATCGTTCTCATACTTAACGACCGCGTCGGGGCAGTGCTTTTGAATGGCGATCCTCAGCTCGGGCAGGTTAATGGCAATGTTGGCCTTGACCTTGGCATCGCCCGATGCCGGGATGGGGCACGGAACGGCCAGGCCAATGCCTGCCACAAAGGCACGCGGAATCTGGGCCTTGGCGACCACCTGGTCGATAGCCTCGGTCACCGCGGCAAAGCCCGCAGCGTCAACGATGGGAGGCGTGGGCACGCTGGCCTTGGCAAGCAGGTTGCCGTCCTCGTCGAACAGGCCCTCCTTAACCGAAGTGCCGCCGACGTCGATGCCGATGTAATACTGCTTAGGTTCCATGGGAGCCCACCTTTCTCGTTTAAACATTGCCTGTATGGTACCGCTCCCAAGGCAAAAACCTACCAAAAAGGGACAGGTTTGTTTTGGCAGGTTTTATCTGGGAAAACGCGAATGGCCGCTTAATAGGTCGCGCAAGACCTTCCCCAAATATAAAGGCGCCGGGAGGCGGAGACTCCCGGCGCCCGTCAAAGGGACTGTGTTGTCTGTTGGACCGCACGGCCCATCGCGGCGATAACGCCGACTAGGCCTGAAGTACCTGCAGCTGCTTGTGAATCTCGATGAGCTCCGTCGCCATGACGCGCATGGTCTCGGTACCGGCCATCTGGTCCTCGGCATGCAGCAGAATCAACGGGGCCTCGCCGTTACGCTCGCCGTTGGCCTCCTTCTTCAGAAGCCCCATGTGAACATCGTGGCCACCGTTATAGGCCTCGTCGCCCTGCTTGATAAGCTCCTCGGCGGCGTCAAAATCGCCCTCCTTGGCCTTTTGCACGGCATTGATGTACATGCTCTTGGCGGTACCGACGTAGCTGATGATCTCGAAGCAGGTCATCTGCAGTTCGTTCATATCCTCCATGCGGAGCACCTAGCCCATCACGCTGACGCAGTGGTCGATGATGCCGGCAGCGTTCATGCGGCCGTAGTCGACCATGTTGATGACCTCGACCGGAAAACGACCGGCGGCCTCCTTCTCAAAATCGCCCTTGGTGTAGCCGATCTGCGGACCAAGCAGCAACATGTCGCACTCGTCCAGGTGATCGTGGGCCTCGTTCATGGGACGAGCCTCGACCTCAATATCCAGACCACGGTTTGCAACCTCGGCCTGCATCTTCTGGACCAGCAGGCTCGTAGACATACCGGCATTGCAGCAGAGCATGATCTTCTTCATGGTTTCCTCCTTATAACTGCGCGGCGCGCAGACGACAACTGGTTGTATTCCTTGCGGCTATAGTGCCCGCTCCCCTGTATCTTTACGCAAGGGAGAGAGCCGCGGGCACCGGCACCGCGTACCGGCGCCCGCAAAGGTGAAAGGGACGAACGTTAGGCGTTCTACTCGGCGAGAGCCTCCTGCTTGGCGATTGCCTTCTCGGAAATCTTCATAAAGGGCAGGTAGACGGCCATGCCAATGACAATCTCGAGAGCCTGCCACACGCCGGCGCGCCAGTCACAGCCCGTAGCGAGCAGGGCATTGATGACGGGAGGCATGGTCCAGGGCACCTGGGCGATGCAGGGGCTGATGATGCCTGCGCAGGTAAGGCCATAGGTGATGCCGATGAACAGATCGGGAAGAAGGACGAACGGGATCATGAGCGGCAGGTTGTACACGATGGGGTAACCGTAGATAACCGGCTCGTTGATGTTGAACAGACCAGGCAGGATAGCCATCTTGGAAACGGTCTCGGAAGCCTTGTTCTTGGAGAACAGGAGCGTGTCGAGCAGAAGCATGAGGGTGCAGCCCGAGCCGCCGATGAGGGCGAAGCTGTTAACGATCTGCA
>CAJMPM010000101.1 GCA_905215225.1 uncultured bacterium | reverse complement strand
TGATTACCCGAGCCGCACACAATGGCGACCGGCAGCGCGCAGCCGCTCATGCGGGCGGCGGACCCGGCGGCCGCACGGGCACGGGCACGGCAGGCGACGTCATCGGCACGAGCACCCAGCAGCGTACGACCCACCTCGGCGCCCCAAGCGTGCGCAAGGCCCTCGGCACTGATTGCGCCATTCAGCTCAATCTGACCCTCAACGGCAGCGCGGGCGTCCTCAATGTCACCGTCCTCGATAAAGTCGATGATGGTCTCAATCGACATGGGCGTATCGGCGTTATCTGCCGCCCGCTCGGCCACGACGCGCGCGGCGCAGGCGGCACACTCCCCCGCCGACTTGCCGCACACCGGAATACCGTCGAGGGTATGGCACGTGACATTGGTGTGGTGGTCGGTAATCTCGACGACCGCGGTATGGCCCCCGGCCGTCGCAGTCACCTTGATGTAGAGGTTGGGCACACCCTCGACAAGCGACACATCGCAGTAGCCGGCGTCGGCGAGGAGCTCGGCCACGCGAGCACGGTCTTCATCGTTAACGCTCTCGAGCACCTCGAGCGTGCTCTTGGCGTCGCCGCCCACGGCACCCAGCACGGCCGCCGCCTCAATACCGTGCATACCGCCCGAATTGGGCACAGTCACGCTCTTAACGTTCTTGATGATATTGCCCGAGCAGGCAACATCCATATGATCGGGTTCGCGACCGAGCGTCTGGCTCGCCAGCGCCGCTGCATAGGCAACAGCGATGGGCTCGGTGCATCCGAGCGCACAGACAAGCTCGCGGTTCAAAACATCGCAAAACGCGGTATCGCGAAGGGAATCGGCAGGCATAGGTATCTCCTACTTGTATAACGGACTGGGCTCTCAAAATAGTTAGCTCTTTTATTTGATAACAATGCAACAAAAACCGCAACCTTGGTTCCGGCGGACGGCGCTCAAGCACAAACTGGCGGAATTATTCATGAGAAGCCGGTCTTGTTGCATGCTAAAGCGTTTGACCAAAAAACGCCCGAGCGTTTACGCAAAAGTCGCGCTATCATGCAGTCGAACGCGGTAAACACCTTTAGCATTTGCGCCGCACAGACCAGAGAGGAACCATCCATGAAGATCGGTATCGGTAACGACCACGCCGCCGTCGAGCTCAAGAACATCATCTCCGAGCACCTGAAGGAGCGCGGCTGCGAGGTCGTGAACTTTGGCACCGACACCTCCGAGAGCTTTGACTACCCCATCGCCGGCTACAAGGTGGGTAAGGCCGTTGCCAACGGCGACGTCGACCTGGGCATCCTCATCTGCGGCACTGGCGTCGGGATTAGCCTGGCTGCCAACAAGGTCGAGGGCGTACGCGCCGTCGTGTGCTCCGAGCCCTTCAGCGCCAAGCTCTCGCGCATGCACAACAATACCAACGTGCTCGCCTTTGGAGCCCGCGTCGTGGGCTCCGAGCTCGCCAAGATGATCGTCGACGAGTGGCTCGACGCCGAGTTTGAGGGCGGCCGCCACGAGCGTCGCGTCAATCTCCTCAACGAGATCGACCACACGCGCGGACTCAAGGTCGTCGACGAGGCCTAAAGACCTACAAAGCCATACGCTAACGCCAGCCCCCGCCCGGAACACACATCCGGACGGGGGCTCTTTAGTAGATTTCTAGGCGTTTACCAAAAATCTACTGGAATAAAAAGGGCGCCGCGGATGGAGTTCCGCGGCGCCAAAGCCACACGCTAACAGCTTTAAGGAGTCAAAGCTGGTTTAGCCAAAGAAGCGCTTGATCTCGATCTCGGCGTTCTCCAGGCAGTCGGAGCCATGAATCACGTTGGCGTTGACATCGACAGCGAAGTCGCCGCGAATGGTGCCGGGGGCAGCATCAAGCGGGTTGGTAGCGCCCATAAGGGTGCGCATCTTGGAGACAGCGGAGAGACCGGAAACGACCATCTTGACGACCGGACCGCTCGTCATAAAGTCACAGAGACCGCCAAAGAAGGGCTTATCGGCCAGATGGGCGTAGTGCTCCTCGACGGTAGCGCGCTCGAGCGTGGTCATCTCCATGCGCTCGATGACAAGGCCGCTACGCTCAATGCGAGCAACGATCTCGCCGATCTTGCGGTCGCGCACGGCGTCGGGCTTAATCATGATGAAGGTCTTCTCGATAGCCATAAGGTAGCCTTTCAAGTAGGTTCGCGCGTGCCCAAGTCCCATTCCGGCACCCGCCTGGACTGCATCGTAACAGAGTTTTAGCTGCAGTTAAACAAAAAGCTGTTTTTTGAAACGCTACAATTTATTAAAACGTTCCATATGTGTCACTTCTGTTTCGAAACCCGATTAGAGTACCATCCGACCGCGCATCAACCGCATCGAACCGAGCGGACGGTCGATTGCCGCACGAGAACGTACCCCCTTCACAACCTGCCCAAAGGTCCTACAGAACTTCTCGACAAGCCCCTCCCCCATAGCAACAAAATACGGACGCTCACAACAGCAGACGTCCGTAAAGCAAAAAATGATTCCTCAATAAATGGCAAAAACAGCTTCGGCCAAACCCTTACTTTATCCCGTGGCCCATCTCGACGACCTTGGTCAGCGATCCAAACACGCCCTCGTCGGCCACGAGCTGTGCCTCGGCACGCTGCAGCTGCACGGCAACGGCGGCAGGGGCGGTACCGCCCTCGGTCGTGCGTGCAGCGACAATCGACGGGATGTCGAGCGCCTCGGTAATGTCGTGCTCAAAGAGCGGGCTTGCCTCCTGGAACACCTCAAACGGCAGGTCCTCAAGATTGCAGCCGCGCTTCTCGCACATCAGGACCAGATGGCCCACCACGGCATGTGCCTCGCGGAACGGCAGACCACGCTTGACCAGGTAATCGGCAACATCAGTAGCGGCAAGGTGCCCCACGCCGCACTCGCGCGCCATGGCATCCTCGTTGACGGTCCAGGTCGAAATCATACCGGCCATAACGGACAGGCACTGCATGAGCGTATGGGCGGTATCGAGCGCGCCCTCCTTGTCCTCCTGCAAGTCCTTGTTATAAGCGAGCGGCAAGCCCTTCATGGTCACGAGCAGCTGCACCAGGTTGCCATACACACGGCCGCTCTTGCCGCGGATAAGCTCGGCAAAGTCGGGGTTCTTCTTCTGCGGCATGATGGACGAGCCCGTGGAGTAGGAGTCGGAAAGCGTGATAAAGCCAAATTCGGAGCTCGACCACAGCACGATCTCCTCGGAAAGACGCGACAGGTGCATGGCCATGACGGAGCCGGCGTAATGCAGGTCGAGGAGGAAATCACGGTCGGAAACCGCATCGAGCGAGTTGGGAATCACGCCCGCAAAGCCAAGTTCGGCAGCCGTCATCTGACGATCGAGCGGATAGCTCGTGCCGGCAAGCGCGGCAGCGCCCAGCGGACAGTTGTCGGCGGCATCAAAGGCGGCCTTCAGGCGTGTAAAGTCGCGCGCGAACATCCAGGAATACGCCAGCAGATGATGCGACAGCAGCACGGGCTGAGCATGCTGCATGTGCGTGTAGCCCGGCAGAATCACCTTGTCGTACTTCTTGGCCGCATCAACCAGCACATGACGCAGCCCAAGATTGGCCTCCATGAGCTCTTTGGCCAGCGCCTTGACGCCCAGGCGCGTATCGGTCGCCACCTGGTCGTTGCGCGAACGCCCGGTATGCAAGCGCTTACCGGCCTCGCCGATGCGGCGCGTCAGCTCGCTCTCGATGGACATATGAATGTCTTCGTCGTTGATGTCGAAGGTGAAGTTGCCGGCATCGATATCCTGTTCGATTCCGGTCAGGCCCTTGGCAATCGCCTGCTCGTCCTCGGCACTGATGATGCCCTGGGCCGCCAGCATTTTGGCATGCGCCTTAGAGCCGGCGATATCCTGCTTATAGAGATGTTTGTCGACCGGCAGCGACGCGCCAAACTCCTGCGTGACCTCGGCCACGCCCGCCTCAAAACGACCGCCCCAAAGAGCCATGGAACCGTCCCCTTTCTCCAAATACCAAAACAAGCGCCCAAAGCAATGCGCCATATCGCTAAAGCGATTTTTCAACCGCTAGTTTTACACATTCCCCACCGTGTGCGGAGCCATGTAGCTAATTTGCAAAGAAGTGACGCGCCATGCACTTGGCGCCCAACGTCTCCCTCCGGATGTTGCCCTGCGAGCCATCGATCCAGGCCTTCAGGCTCATAGGGACGTCCTCGACCCTTGCAGCATCGAACTCGGGCGCGAGGGCAAGTAAAGCATGCGCGATAGCATTGAACATAATGGATACTCCTCATATATATAGGCGCAGAGCCGCCAAATTGATAGAAGGAGCCCCGCCGGACAACCCCGGCGGGGCTCGGACTCAGCCGCAGACGCGGCATCATATATGCGGGCGGAACGTAGGGGCCACCGATGTTAAGAAGTGTCAGCAAGCATAACGAAAGGTAGGGACCCCGTGCGCCCGTTATGTATCACGCGGATGGGCCGCGCGGATACCAAGGGAAGGAAGCCTTAAGCCTGGGCGGCAGCAGAGCTGGGACCCTGGACCTTAGCCCACGTCTTGAGCGACAAGGTATCGATCTCGATAAAGCCGGCGCTGGCCTTCTCGTCAAACGTGGTGTCGCGGTCGTAGGTAGCCAGACCGTAGTCGTAGAGGCTGAAGGGGCTCTTGCGGCCGACGACATGGCAGTTGCCCTTAAAGAACTTCAGACGGACAGTGCCGGTCACGAACTTCTGGGTATCGGCCATAAAGGCATCGAGCGCGTTTTTGAGCGGGCTGTACCACTGGCCGTTGTACACGGCGGTGGCCCAATCCTGCTCGAGCTTGATCTTGGTCTTGAGCAGGTCGCCCTCGACGCAGATGTCCTCGAGCGCCTTGTGGGCGGTGATGAGCGTCAGGGCGCCGGGAACCTCGTAGCACTCGCGGCTCTTGAGGCCCACCAGACGATCCTCGACCAGATCCAGACGGCCAAAGCCGTTGTCGCCGGAAATCTTGTTGAGGGCGATGACGATCTCGGAGAGCTTCATCTTCTTGCCGTCGACGGCGACGGGCTTGCCGGCCTCAAACTCAATCTCGGTGTAAGTCGGGGTGTCAGGCGTGTCCTCGGGGTTCTTGGTCATAACCCAAGCGTCATCGAGCGGCTCATTCCAAGGGTCCTCCAGGTGACCGCACTCGATGGCGCGACCCCACAGGTTGTCGTCGATGGAATAGGGGTTGTCGTTGGCACCCTCGGGAACCGGCACGTTGTGGGCATGAGCATAGGCGACCTCGTCGGGACGGCACTTCAGATCCCACTCGCGAACCGGGGCGATAACCTTAAGCTCGGGGTCGAGGGCCTTAACGGCAGCCTCAAAACGAACCTGGTCGTTGCCCTTGCCGGTGCAGCCGTGGGCGACGTAGGTCGCGCCAAACTCGTGAGCGACCTCGACAAGCTTCTTGGCGAGCAGCGGGCGAGACAGGGCGGAGAGCAGCGGGTACTTGTTCTCGTACATGGAGTTTGCGGCGATGGCCTTAGTCAGGAACTCGTCGGAGAACTCGTCGCGCAGGTCGAGCACCTGGCAATCGAGAACGCCCAGGTCGAGCGCCTTCTGCTTCTTGGCATCCAGTCCGGTCTCTTCCTGGCCCACATTGCCGCAGACACAAACGACATCGAGATTCTTCTCGTCCTGGAGCCACTTGACACATACGGATGTATCAAGACCACCGGAATATGCGAGAACGACTTTTTCCTTGCTCATGGCTGTTTCCTTTCGCCCTTGGTAGCTAGTTAGAACATCGGTCAGTTGCAAGTCACCTTGAGGTCAAAAACCGTGCAATATCAGGTTATTCAGCAGAATGCATCACAGGCATGCCCTAGAAACATGCGGCTATGTCGTGCTTAAACCCAACGACCTCAAAATGACTCTGTTGAGGCATTGCGCCCCATGCGGACAGAGACGATTGTTATCGTCGTCGGGAAATTGCGCGCTGGCGTCGGATGGCATTGTCTGCAGTAGTGATGATCTTTACGAACTGCATCTGCCTCTCCATTATCCTATCGCAGGGCACAAC
>CAJMPM010000100.1 GCA_905215225.1 uncultured bacterium | reverse complement strand
ATCGCCACGCGCCGCATCGGCGAGGTCAGCGATATCGCCAACGCCGTCATGTTCCTGGCGTCCACGCGCTCGGACTTTACCACCGGCGACGCCATCAAGGTGGACGGCGGCTTCTCCAACATGATGGGCGACCTCACCGCCAAGCCCGGCGGCCGTCGCGCCTATGCCGACAACTACCTTAAGAACAAGGGTGTCGAGCTCTGGTCCGATGAGTCCGGCGTCGCAAAGCCGACTGACCAGTAAACCAACCTGGCAGGGAGGCCCGCAGACACGCCCGCTCCTCCCCCGTATCGATTAGAAAGAGTCCAATGGCTTCCACCAACTCCAACAAGGGTCGCGCCGTCGTGCTTTCCGCCGCGTGCGTCACCATGTTCTTCATCAGCTCCATCGCGCTGTATTCCGTCGTGAGCAAGAACCTGCTCGCCGTCTACCCCGAGTGGTCGAGCGCCCTTACCTGGGCCTTCCCCGTCTTTCAGACCATCATGGCCGTAACGGGCATCTTCGCCGGCCGCATCTCCGATAAGATCGGCCCGCGCAACGTCGTGATCGCCGCCGCCGTGTGCTACGGCCTGGGCTGGTTCATGTCCGGCACCGTCACCGAGCCGTGGCAGTTCTACCTGTGGTTCTCGCTCGTCGCCGCCATCGGCAACGGCCTGGGCTACAACCCGGCGCTCACCACCGGCCAAAAGTGGTTCATCGACAAGAAGGGCCTTGCCTCCGGCATCACCCTGGCCGCTTCGACCGCCGGCCCCGCCGTGCTGTCCCCGGTGCTCGCCTCGCTGCTCATCCCGAGCCTGGGCATCTTTGGCGCCCTCAAGGCACTCGGCGTCATCTTCTTTGTGACGATCGCCGCCTCCGCCCTGTTCCTGAAGGCCCCCGAGGCCGGTTGGCTGCCCGAGGGCTTCGAGGCCCCCAAGGGCGGTGCACATGCCGGCACCTTCGGCGACCTCACCCCGGGCGAGATGGTCAAGACCCCGCGCTTCTGGGTCCTCATCGTCACCTTCGCCTTTGCCGCCACCGCGGGCACCCTGCTCGTGGGCAAGGTTGCCTCCATCGCCGCCGTCCAGCTCTTCGCCGACCCCACGAGCGCCGCGGCCGTCGCCCTCGGCGGTGTGGTGGTCTCCGTCAACACCTGCGCCAACCTGGTTGGCCGTCTGTCCTTTGGCCAGATCATCGACAAGCTCGGCGCCTATAAGTCGCTGCTCATCAGCCTTGTCGTCACCATCGTCGCGCTCGTCATCATGTCGATGAGCTTTACGCAGAGCATGTTCTTTGTGGCGCTCGCCCTGCTCGGCTTTAGCTTTGGCGCCCTGCTCGTCATCTACCCGCCGCTCACCGGTGGCGCCTTTGGCACCAGCAACATCGGCGTCAACTACGGCATCATGTTTTTGGGCTATGCCGCTTCCACCTGGATCAGCCAGCCCATCACCGCCGTGCTGTATCACGCCGAGGCTGGCAGCGCCGCCTACCAGCAGTCCTTCTACGGCGCCATTGTGATCGCCGCCATCGCCGTCGTGCTCACCGTCTACATGATGGTCTCCGACAGCAAGAAGAAGTCCGCCTAGTTTTACCGATGCGACAAAGGGACAGCCCCTTTGTCGCATTCCACCGGTCACCAGTATTAAGGAGTCGAAATGTCTGAGCTCAACCCCGTCCGCATTGCCGTTATCGGCGCCGGCGCCATGGGCCGCAACCACATCCGCTTTGTCACCGAGGAGCCCGAGGCCGAGCTCGTCGCCATCGCCGACGCCTTTGAGGGCGCCCGCGCCACGGCCGAGGCCGCCGGCGTGCCGTTTTACACCGATCCCGCCCAGATGATGGACGAGGTCAAGCCCGAGGCCGTCATTATCGCCACCCCCAACGACCTGCACCTGGGCGTTGCCCGCGAGGCTGTGAAGCGCAACATCGTGCCGCTGGTCGAAAAGCCGATCTCCAACGACCTTGAGGATGCCCAGGCCTTCGCCGCCGAGGCCGAGACCGCCGGCGTGCCCGTGCTCGTGGGTCAGCACCGTCGCCACAACCCCTTCGTTAACAAGGCTAAGGAGATCATCGAGTCCGGCGAGCTGGGCAAGCTCACCGTGTCGAGCTTCCACTACATGATCTATAAGAATGACGAGTACTTCGATGTCGAGTGGCGCCGCAAGAAGGGTGCCGGCCCGATCCTGGTCAACCTGGTGCACGACGTCGACCTGCTCCGCTATCTGCTGGGCGAGCCCGTTGCCGTCCAGGGTATGCAGTCCAGCGCCGCCCGCGGTTTTGAGACCGAGGACTCCGCCGTGGTCAACGTTCGTTTTGCCGATGGCGCGCTCGCGAGCATGACCATCTCCGACGCCACCGCCAGCCCCTGGAACTGGGAGGCAACCGCTCGCGAGGATCCGCAGTACCGTCCCTTCGACGCCGACGCCTACTTTATCGGCGGAACCTTGGGCGCCCTGTCGCTGCCCCGCCTGCACCAGTTCTCCTACGACGGCGCCTCCAACTGGCACAAGCCGCTGCAGATGGAGATTCCGGCCGTGGACCCGGCACTACCGCACAAGATGCAGCTCAAGCACTTTGTGAAGGTCGTCCGCCGCGAGGTTGAGCCCGTCGTGACCCCCGCCGATAACGTCAAGACGCTCACACTTCTCAACGCCATCAAGGAGGCCGCCGAGACCGGCCAGCTCGTCGAGCTGTAATGCCTTAGGCCTGACCGCGGCAAAACTCATGCCGAGCCCCTCGGTCCGCCACCAACAAGCCCCTCTTCTTTGCCCCACGAGCAGCCTCCTGCCCGCGGGGCTTTTTGCTACTTCGCTGACGATTTTTCTGAGACGGGGGCTATTTTGCACCTCGGCTTGATTCGTTCGCCACGAAATGGGCCTATCTACTACGTTTAACCGATTACCCTCAACCATGCCGAATTTCGCGAAATTAAAACCGCAGGTAGCCGGGTTGCGTATTTTCGGAAAACCGGGGGATGGTCGACCCATACGGTTCAAACGTAGTAGATAGGTCGTTTTTGTGGCGCGGCCCCAAAACAGTCTTTTGGGACGGGTGGTATCCTTGGTAGCTCTGTGCTGCAAACGCACCTTTACCGCAAGGAGTTTCATGGATCTTATCGCCCAGCTCGCCCGCGAGCTCAACCTTAAGGCCGCCAACGTCGAGGCGGCCGTCAAGCTCATCGACGAGGGCAACACCATCCCCTTTATCTCGCGCTACCGCAAGGAGGCCACGGGCGGCATGGACGACGTCGCCCTGCGTGCCCTCGACGAGCGCCTGTCCTACCTGCGCAATCTTGAGCAGCGTAAAGAGGACGTCATTCTGCTCATCGACGCCCAGGGCAAACTCACGCCCGAGCTCGAGCAGCAGATTCGCGAGGCCACGCAGCTCCAGCGTGTCGAGGACCTCTACAAGCCCTACCGCAAAAAGCGCATGACCCGCGCGCAGAAGGCCCGCGAGGCAGGGCTGGAGCCGCTCGCCAACATGATCATCATGCAGGCCTCGGCCAAGGGCAGCGCGCTCGACGCCGCCGCGGTATACGTCAATGATGAGGCCGGCTTCGACACGCCCGAAAAGGCGCTCGCCGGTGCCGCCGACATCGTGGCCGAAACGGTAGCCGAGGACCCCGAGAACGTCGCCGACCTGCGCGCCTTTACGCAAAACACCGCCGATATCGTCGTCGAAGCCACCGACCCCGCCGAGAAGACCCCCTACGAGCCGTACTACAGCTATGACGAGCCGCTGCGCCGTATACCCAACCACCGCGTGTTGGCTATCGATCGCGGTGAGCGCGAGGGCAAGCTCCGCGTGCGCGTGAACGTCGACGGCGCCGCCGCCACGGCACGCCTCGGAAGCCGTTGGCCCCGCCGTCAGGGCGTGTTTGCTCCCATCTTCGATGCCGCCATCGCCGACGGCTACAAGCGCCTCATGGCCCCCTCGCTGGAGCGCGAGGCCCGCGCCAAACTCACCGTTCGCGCCCAGACCGAGGCCATCAACGTCTTTGCCAAGAATCTCGAGGGCCTGCTCTCGGCGCGCCCCGTGCGCGGCGCCCGCGTGCTCGCGCTCGATCCGGGCTATCGCACCGGCTGCAAGATCGCCGTCATGGACGAGACCGGCAAGCTGCTCGACCACGGCGTGGTCTATCCCACCACGCCGCGCCACGACGTCGCCGGCACCAAGCGCGAACTCGCCCGCCTCGTCAAGAAGGACGGCGTCAACACTATCGTCATCGGCAACGGCACCGCCAGCCGTGAGACCGAGGAAGTCGTCTCGGAGTTCATTGCCGAGCAGGCGCCCGGGCTACGATACACCATCGTCAACGAGGCCGGCGCATCGGTGTACTCCGCCTCCGAGCTCGCCAGCCAGGAGTATCCCGACCTGGACGTCACCGTGCGTGGCGCCATGAGCCTGGGCCGTCGCCTGCAAGACCCGCTGGCAGAGCTCGTCAAGATTCCGCCCCAGTCTATCGGCGTGGGCCAGTACCAGCACGACCTTGACCAGGCCGAGCTCTCGCGCACTCTGGGCCACGTGGTGGAGGACGTCGTCAACCACGTAGGCGTCGACGTGAATACCGCGAGCGCGAGCCTACTGGGATACGTATCGGGCATCACGCCGAGCGTGGCCAAAAACATCGTGGCCTACCGCGAGGAAAACGGCGCCTTTACCGATCGCCGTCAGCTTAAGAAGGTCCCCAAGCTGGGACCCAAGGCATATCTCAACGCCGCGGGCTTTTTGCGCATCAGCGGTGGCAAGAACCCGCTCGACGCGACAAGCGTCCACCCCGAGAGCTACGAGGTGGCCACATCCGTCCTGGAGCGCGCCGGTGTGGCGGCCAGTGAACTCAGCCGCGGCGGCGTGCCCGACATCGAGCGCCGCCTGGGCAGCATCTCGGCGCTGGCAAGCGACCTGGACTGTGGCACCCTGACGCTCATCGATATCGTCAACGAGCTCAAGAAGCCCGGTCGCGACCCGCGCGACGACGCGCCCGAGGTGGTCTTTAGCCGCTCGGCGCTTTCCATCGACGACCTGGAGCCGGGCATGGAGCTCAAGGGCACGGTTCGCAACGTTGTGGATTTTGGTGCCTTCGTCGACGTGGGCGTGCACCAGGACGGCCTCGTGCATATCTCCAAGCTTGCCAACCGCTTTGTCAAGCACCCCAGCGACGTAGTGCGCGTCGGCGACACGGTGAAGGTATGGGTAGAAAAGGTCGATCGCGACCGCAAGAAAATCTCGCTCACCATGGTGCAGGGAAAGTAACAGCAAAGGACGAACCACCGCTGCCCATCGTCGAACTTGCAAGTTTTTCTCACCCAATGGGAAAACTTGCAGATACCGCAACATAACTTTCGTTTGCACATGGGCGTTGAGTTGCTAAACACTTTACCTATGTTTATCAAGGCGTGAACTGCGGACTTTTATCTTCTCGGCGGACGGTTTTGCAGTTTTACCATTTTTTATCGACGCCCCAGCGGCAAAACGTTTTTGCCGATCATCGCGGTTGATTCCGTTCACGGAACAGAAGCAGCGCCTTGCCGGCTCGTTTTCATAATCGCCCCAAAGCAAAAAGCGGTGACGCCTCATTTGAGACGTCACCGCTTCCGTGTAGGAGCCGGTTATCGGAGCTCCGCCCGATTAGGGCTTAACGTACGCCTGGATTACTCTTCCTCAACGTGATTGATCACAGCACCCTTGGTGTGGATGAAGTTGGGGACGAAGGCGACGACCAGAAGGACAGCGAGAATCGCGTAGACACCGGTGGTACCGAAGGCCTCGGCAGCGCGGCCGAGCGTAATACCAATGACGGAGAAGTCGAAGTCGCCGAACGTAGTGTTCTTGAAGCCAAAGACGTCAAGAACGGGCAGGAGCAGGGCCGGGGCAAAGGTGATGAGCAGGCCGTTGACGAAAGCACCAAGAGCTGCGCCCTTGCGACCGCCGGTAGCATTGCCGTAGATGCCTGCGGTAGCACCGCAGAAGAAGTGGGGAACCATGCCCGGGATGATGAAGATGCCCAGGGTAGCGCCCACGATGAACATACCGACCACGCCACCGATGAAGGAGGCAACAAAGCCGAGGATGACGGCGGTGGGAGCTTAGGGGAAGAAGACGGCGCAGTCGACGGCGGGGAT
>CAJMPM010000099.1 GCA_905215225.1 uncultured bacterium | reverse complement strand
AGCAGGAATCGCCGCGGCAGGCGCAAGCGCCATCGGCCTTGGCCTGCGCATCAAACGCAGCCAGTAGCCGCGATAATCGAGACCGTCCAGAACAGGTAAGGAGAACCCATGGCATCAAAGAACCTTTTGCCCGTTGCCGCGCTCTGCAGTGCGCTTGCCACCGGCATGCCCGTCGCCGCTCTAGCGACACCCGCCGTGGACGTCCCCTTACCTGCCGTCAACTGTCTCGCCACAAACCAGATGAGCACCATCGCGCGCCAACGCTTCTCGCTTGCGCAGGCAAGCATTTCGGCCTCGGGGTGCCTCCGTCGCTGCACGAACAGCTCGATAGTCGTGGATACCGAGCGCTCGAGCACAGCGGACGGCCCCCTAACGGGATGCATTATCTGCACATGGCGCGCAGCTGCAACTGATGCCGATGGCGATTCCTGCGACGTGGAGCTGCGCCTCGACATCACCCTGTCCGATGACTCGGCGGACGGGGCAACAGTCGCCTTCGACAGCACGTTTTTCGAAAACGGAGGGGGTGTATGCCTGGGCTGCGTCCCCTCGAGCGCCGATGGCACGCAGCCCGCTATCTCATTCACCGCATCGCTGAAAATGACCAAGGCGGACACCGACGCCACGGCAAATGGCGAGATCGCTCTGATGTTCTACGCGAGCGGCACAGAAAGCCAGGAGATTCGGGGCAAACAGCGGACCGGATCGCTCAGCCTGACGCGAGGGGCAGATCCCGGTCCTGTCGATATCAGTGCCGAAACGCAAGATGTGCATCACGTCCTTGTCGATCCGGCGCTCCTCGAGATGGAATGGAGCGGAGTAGGAGCGGTCGGACTCGCCCCCTCGACGGGTGACATCGCAAGCGACTCCAGCGAGAGCAGCGGTGAAATAGCGCCTGGGGACAATGGCGCACCAGGCGGCATAACACCGCCATCGAGCGGTCCTTCAGCCACTTTCAGCGAGCCAAGCGAAACAGCCACCGCAGTGGGCGGCACGCAAGCTGGCGAAAACTTGGGGTGTCCCATGCCGGCAGACATCGACGAGGGCAATTGTTGCATGATGGTCGCGCTCGACCGCACGGAAACCGTCGACGCCGCGAGCATTGAGGTCACCACTGCCGATAAGCCCGTCCGCAAAGCAGCCATTATCGCATTCCCTAAAACCGTCGAAGTTGTTTTTCTGCCATCGGGCGAGGTCGTAGCCCCCACCTTGCTCACCTTGCTTGGGGCAAAGGGCACGGCCAACCAAATCGACAACCTCACGGTCGCCGACCCTGCGACCACCGCAAAGCTGCACCTGTATGCCGTAACCTCGGACGGAGGCAAAACCGAGGAATTCGACGGTGAGAATCTCCTGAATAACCGGATACTCCATAAAAT
Organism: uncultured bacterium; assembly: GCA_905215225.1. Lineage (GTDB taxonomy): Bacteria > Actinomycetota > Coriobacteriia > Coriobacteriales > Coriobacteriaceae > Collinsella. The sequence goes on along the minus strand of CAJMPM010000099.1, from coordinate 4,724 downwards.
GGAAGACGTCTCGAATCAAATTGAGCTCGTGGGATTTGACCGAGCTCGAGATGCCGATATCATCGCCGCGGCCATTGAGTCCCCGCAGCGACTCATGACGCTGTGCTTCGATTACAGCCCCTATGTCGTGATGGGAGGCTGAGGCTCGGGCACCAAATGCCGTCATTAATACCACTTAAATAACGTATAGGATGAGGCATGACGCACCCTGCAGCCCGTTCTGCTACGATTGCCAGGTTGGCATCAATATGGGAGGGTTCATGCCGGGTTTGGGAACGGTCATCAACGTCGCACTTTTGATTGCGGGCGGACTGCTGGGCCTTATAGGCGGACGCTTTATCACACCCCGCATCCAAGACACGCTCATGAAGGCGTCGGGGCTGTGCGTCCTGTTTATCGGCTTGGGCGGCACCATGCAAAAGATGCGCGTCATTGACGGGAAAGCGCTGGAGACCACCGGCACCACCATGCTCATCGTCTCGTTTGCCCTCGGCTCGCTCATCGGCGAGGCCGTTAACCTGGAAGCCGGCATCGAAAACCTGGGCGAATGGCTCAAGCGCAAAACCGGCAGCGAGGGAGACAACGAGTTCACCAATGCCTTTGTCTCGACATCGCTGACCGTCTGCATCGGTGCCATGGCTATCGTGGGATCAATCCAAGACGGCTTGCTCGGCGACTGGTCCACGCTTGCCCTCAAGGGCGCGTTGGACTGCATCATCGTCTGCACCATGACGGCTTCGCTCGGCCGCGGCTGCATCTTCTCCGCCCTGCCCGTTGCCGTATTCCAGGGAACGATTACGCTGTTTGCCGGCGCGCTCTCCCCCATCATGACCGCCGCCGCCCTCGACAGTCTATCGCTCGTGGGCTCTATGCTCATCTTCTGCGTCGGCGTCAACCTCATCCGTCCTCAGACCTTCCGCACGGCCAATATGCTCCCCTCCGTCGTCATCGCCGTCATCTACGCCCTCCTGTTCTAAATCTATCAACGCAGCGGTATCTCGAACATCTGTTTGATGCTGTGCTATGATATGAGGTCACCGTAGCTGCGTTAGGAGAGGAGAAGCGGTGGCCGACCAGGACGTCAAGATGCTCATCGAGCGCATTATGGCCGAGGCCCGGACCCATCAGTCCACCCGCTTCTCAAACGAAATCTACGCAGACGAGCCGATTCTCAAAACCGGTCGTCAGATGCAGAACTTCCTTCCCGACCAGTACCGCAAAATGCGTGAGATATCGCGTTGGCAAGAAGACCCCAAGGGTGGCGCGGGACGTTGGCTTTCGGAAGCCGAGCTTTTCTACCGCCAAGGCCTGCTGATGGCCGACTTTGAGGACGACTGCCCCTACAACGGCACCTTTAAGTCGTACTTTCCCACCTACAACGCCATGAGCGACCGACAGCTGCGCGGCTACTTTACCTGGCGCGCCCAAGTGCGCCGCGGGACCGTCGAGGAAACGTCTACGTCCTTTGCCTTTCTGTATCTCTATGAGCTGATCTGCGGCATTGGCGTAGATGACCCACTCGATGGTTTTAACAAAATCAAGGCCTTTTGGGATGCCTATCGCGCCTTTGAACCCGGCATCGACCGGTTCGCACGCGTGTGGCTGCAGGACTACGCCGTGTTCCACAGACTCGACCCCAAGCTGCTTCGCGACTCTACAACCGTCATGTTCGATACCGCCCTTATCGAGCTGCGGCGCGCGGCACGAGACCTTGCACCAGCACCGGCACCGTCCGGCCAGACCCCCAAGCGTCGCAAAACCTCCGAGCCCACGCTCCCCCTTCCGCCCGATGAGGTGCGCGAGGAGCGACTCATGACCGCCATCAACGCCCTCTCCACGTACAACCTGAATAACTCACGGCTCGACCGTTCCCACCATCGCGACCTGCGCCACGTGGCATGCGCCGTGTATGTCCGCATGGCGCGCTACTATGACACGCACCGAAAGACCGGCATCGTGGCGAGTTTATTTGGGGAGGAGACGGCCATGCCCTACACCATGTTTGCCTCGGCCGTATTCTTTGCGCCCGAGCGCCACGAGGACTGCGAATACCGCCTGGATCCTATCCATATCTACCGTTGCCAAAACGGCTTTTGGGAATGCATGCGTATCCATGGCAGCAGGCAAAAGAGCAGCAAGCTCGGTGAAATGATGCGCGCCTGCGACCAACGCCTGCGCCTGGCGCTGGACCCCGCCCATCCCCTTAAGGAAGAAAAGGTCCCCAAATATCTGGCCAAGATTATCGATGACGAGATTGTGGCATGGCTTTCGTGGGACGCCGCACACCAGCCCGTCAAAATCGATATCGATCTGAGTCAGCTGGGGCACATTCGGAGCGCCGCCGCGCAAACGCGTGAAGCGCTTTTGATTGATGAGGAGCGCGAGGATGATGTGCTCGCAGAGGTCGATACGGCGGGTTCCGAGCAGCCGAAAGCCGAGCCCGCAGCAGACGCGTTTGTCGAGCTGGGCGCGGCACCCATTCGGCAGGACGAGGCCGACGAGCCGACCATATCCACCGAACAGTTTGGTGTCGTGGCACCGCTTCTCGCGCCAACGTCAGCGTTCGCAGCCGCAGTGCCCGCTGACGCCACGAACGAGCTCGCGCCCGCCGCAGACGCCTATCTCCGCGCGCTGCTCGAGCACAACGCAGTACAGGCGGAATCGGCGGTAGTGCAATCGGGGCAGAGCGAGGACATGCTCGTCGATACCATCAACGAGACGCTCTTTGACCTGGTGGGCGACACCGTAATTGAATTTAGCGCGGCAGGGCCGCAGATTATTGAGGACTACGAAGCAGACGTGAGAGGATACCTAGACCATGAGTGATACCGCATCCGCAGCACCCCGCGTGCCCAAGCGCGTCGCCGCCGTTATCCTAAACTCGCTCAAGGGCGGCGTGGTCCCGCGCATCGGCCTTCCCTATATCACCGTGGGGCGCGAGGTCGAGATCCGTGCTCTGCTCACCGACCTGAGCCTCATCGCCGATGGCGGCGCGAGCTTCCGTTTCCTAGTCGGTCGCTACGGCGCCGGCAAGAGCTTTTTGCTCCAGACCATCCGCACGCACGCCATGGGCGAGGGATTCGTCGTGGCCGATGCCGACCTATCCCCTGAGCGCCGCCTGCAGGGCGGCCAGGGACAGGGCCTTGCCACCTACCGTGAGCTCATCCGCAACATATCGACCAAGACGCGCCCCGAGGGCGGTGCGCTCAACCTTATCCTGGATCGCTGGGTCGCCTCGTGTGCCGATGCCGATGAGTCTGCCGTCAATGCCCAACTGGCCCCGCTCGAGGAAATGGTCCACGGCTTCGACTTCGCCCGCATGCTCCGCCGCTACCGCGCGGCCGTATCCGAGGGCGACGAAGAAGCTATGAGCCGCGTGACCAAATGGATTCGTGGCGAGTACCGCACCAAGAGTGAGGCACGCGCCGAGCTGGGCTCCTCGACCATCATCAGCGATGACGACTGGTACGACTACGTTAAGCTCATTGCGCGCTTTTTGGTCTGCAGCGGCTACAAGGGCATGCTGGTGCTCATCGACGAGCTCGTGAATCTGTATAAGATTCCCAACGCCATCACGCGCCAATACAACTACGAGAAGATCCTGACCATGTACAACGACACGCTCCAGGGCAAGGCGCAGTACCTGGGCATGATCATGGGCGGCACGCCAACCTCCATCGAAGACCGCCGCCGTGGCGTGTTCTCCTACGAGGCCCTGCGAAGTCGACTCGCTCAGGGCCGCTTTGCACGCGAGGACCTTAAGGACATGCTCGCGCCCATCATCCGCCTGCAGCCACTCACCTACGAGGAATTGCTGGTGCTGATCGAAAAACTCATGCAGATCCATGCCGGATACTTTGGCTGGACGCCCACGCTTACCGAGAACGACTTGGTAGACTTTCTCAAGATTGAGTTTGGCCGCGTGGGAGCCGATACGCACCTGACGCCGCGTGAGGTCATCCGTGACTTTATCGAGCTGCTCGATATCCTGTGCCAGAACCCCGATGCAAACGTGGCCGAGTTGCTGCAAAGCGTCGGCGGCGACGCGCTGGCACCGGCAGCCGCAACAGGCGACACCGGCACCGCAGACGGCGACCGCAACTTCGCCGAATTCACCATCTAACCTGCCAAAAAGGGACAGGTCTATTTTGGCAGCTTTTATCTGCACAAACGTTGAGACAGCAATGCAGCAAACCATTGCCAACCGCGTTAAGAGGTTCGTATTTGAGGGGAGGCCCCGTGAACGCCTTTGACCGATATGCTCCGTTTATCCAAGACTTCATCTACTCCCACGATTGGGAGAGTCTGCGCTCTATCCAGGTTGCGGCGGCAGATGCCATCTTTAACACACAAGACAATGTGCTCCTAACGGCATCCACAGCTTCCGGCAAAACCGAGGCAGCCTTCTTTCCCATCCTGACCGAGTTTTGGGAGAACCCGCCCGCGAGCGTGGGCGCCCTCTACATCGGCCCCCTCAAAGCGCTCATCAATGATCAGTTCGTCCGCCTCAACGACCTCTGCGAAGAGGCCGATATCCCTGTCTGGCACTGGCATGGCGATGTCTCGCAGTCGCACAAGGCTAAGCTCATTAAAAAACCGAGCGGCATCCTGCAGATTACACCCGAGTCACTCGAAGCGCTTTTAATCCTTAAGCACATGGCGATCCCGCTCATGTTTTGCGTCCTGCGCTACGTGGTCATCGTTGAGGTCCACTCTCTCTTGCT
>CAJMPM010000098.1 GCA_905215225.1 uncultured bacterium | reverse complement strand
TTCGTGGTTTCGCTCTATTTTTGTGTTTCAACCGTAGATGTTTGTAATGTTTCGTTTAGAGATTTTCCTTTTGATCCCTGGGGGACGGAGGAAAACGGATCATTTTGGTCCCGCGAGGCTTGCGGAGGCGCTCGTGCAGAGCCGCTCGGACAAAACTATGCCGGTTTACGGGGCTGAGTTACGAGTCCCCAACCATGCCGATATTCGTGAAAATAAAACCGCAGGTAGACGAGCTGTCATTTTGCAGAAAACGCGGGTATGGATGGGGGTCCTGAGTCTGGCCCCGTAAACCGGCATAGTTTTGAAATGGCATTAAATCGGCAGCAGCCATTTTGCTATGCCGGGGCGGTCGGCCGTTGGGTAATTACCCTCGCAAGTACGCAATGGCGATCTGCGTGCGGTTGCGCAGGCCCATCTTTGCAAGGATCGAGCTGATGTGGTTGCGTACGGTGCCTTCGCCCATATAGGCGGTGGCGGCAATCTCCTTGTTGTCGAGGCCGCGGGCGATGAGCTCGGCGACTTCGAACTCGCGGTCGGTCAGGCTGACAAAGGCCGCGGGCCGGCGGGCCGTGCCGGCCTCGACGCCCGCCCCATCAAAGTTGATATCCTCGATCGCCTTGCCCTCGAGCACGCGTTTGCCGCTCATGACCTGCGCCAACGCTGGCGGAATGGCGGCGACATCGGTTTTGATCAGGTAGCCGCGGGCGCCCAGCTTGAGCGCCGACACAATGTACTCGTCATCCGAGAATGTCGTCAGAAACACCACGCGCGCCGCAGGGTCGCGCTCAAGGATTTCGCGTGCTGCCGAAAGTCCGTCACGCCCCGGCATCTGGATGTCGAGCAGTGCGATATCGGGTGCGTGTTCGGCGTAGCGCGCCACCGCGTCGTTGCCGTTGGCGCCGGTGCCCACTACCTCGATCTGCGGCTGGGCGCCCAGGATAATCTTGAGCGAATCGACCACCAAGCGGTCGTCGTCGACAACGATGAGCCTCATCGGCCCTCATCTCCTTGCTGTTTGGGAACGGTGGCAAACACGCGCCAGCCGCCGGCGCCGGCACGCGGGCCGGCGGTGAAGGTGCCGCCAAGCGCCTCGATGCGCTCGCGCATGGAGGCAAGCCCCATGCCCTCCGCGGCGCCGCGGCTGCTTGCTTGGACCCCGCCCGTGCCATCGTCGGTAACGATGAGCTGGTAAAACGACGGATGCTCCATGCATCGTACAGTGACGGTCTGGGCGCAAGCGTGGCGCATGGTGTTGGAGAGCGCCTCGCGCAGGACCGCCGCAAAGCAGTTGGCGACGTTTGCGGGTGCATGCTCGGCCATAACTTTAAGCTCAATCTGCGGACCGCCGTCCGAGCGCGCGCCTTCGACAATGCGTTCGAGCTGCACGGAAAGGTCGACGGCGTTGTCGTTGAGCGCGTGGACGCTGGTGCGCACAAGCTGGAGCGCCTCGTCAACCGTGCGTTTGACGTCGGCGAAATCGGCGGCAACCCTGGGCTCGTCGGCGTGCACGACGCGCAGGGCCTCGGTCTGCAGCGAGGCGCGCGTGAGCTGGTGGCCGACGTTATCGTGGATCTCGCGCGCGATACGGGCGCGTTCGGCGAGTGTCGCGAGCTCGACTTCGTAGTCCTGACGATCGGCAAGGTCGCGGTTGCGCGCTTCGAGCGCGAGGGCTCGTTCCTGCAGCTCGTCGCGGATGCGGCGCATGCGCTGCTGCTCGCGCTCCAACTGGGCGGTACGTAGCGATAACAAGGTGGCGGCAACTGAAAGGATGGCGGTCAGTAGAAGCGTTCGGGCGGGAAGCATGCCGGCGCGGAAATCCGCAGCGAGTACGAAGGCAAAAATGGTGGCCACACCCAGCGCAGGCCAGACACGCTCACGGTGCACGCGTCGCGCGATGTCATAAAAGGCGAGGGGCGCAAACGGCACAAACGGCGGCACGAAGACAGCCGCGATGATGTAAACGTAACTCGCGGCCTCGCTTGTGCGGCGTGTGCGTTCCCCCTGTGCGACCTCGGCCAGCGAGGTGGCAATAACGCCAAGGCAAAACGCCGCGACCAGGCGAGCGTCCACAGCAAGGACCAGAGCGGCCGCAATGCAGCACGCCAGCACGATCGATTTGTCGAAAAGCCTGTTCATACGGGTATTGTACGCGATGCTGCGCGCGGGGGAGGCGCCGCCCGGGGCAACCGTGACATTCCTCCCGCGCGGCAAAGCGGCGCCGATCGCTCGCGCGAGCGGGGGTTTCGCCTCCGCCCCCGCACTCGTGACAAAGCTCACTGGTGCGCGCCGGCGGCTCCTGCGATGATGCAATCGTACCGGGCCGCAATCAACAGAAGGGCCGCCTCATGACAGACATCGTCCACGTCGAAAACCTCGTCAAGCGCTACGACGATCTTATTGCGCTCGACCACTTTAACCTGAGCATCGCCCCCGGCGAGATCTTTGGCCTGCTGGGCCCCAACGGCTCGGGCAAGACCACGTCCATCAACTGTATCCTGCAGCTGCTTGCCTACGACAAAGGCACCATCGAGCTGTTCGGCGAGCCCATGACGCCCGCCCGCTACGACCTCAAGCGCCGCATCGGCGTGGTGCCGCAACAGGTGGCGGTATTCGACGAGCTCACCGTGCGCGAGAACATCGACTATTTCTGTAGCCTGTACGTCAACGACCGCAAGCGCCGCCGTGCGCTGGTAGACGAGGCGATCGACTTTGTCGGGCTGGGCGACTTTACCAAGTTTCGCCCCGGCAAGCTCTCGGGCGGCCTGGCACGTCGCCTCAACATTGCCTGCGGTATCGCGCACAAGCCCGAGCTCATCTTCTTTGACGAGCCCACGGTGGCGGTCGACCCGCAGAGCCGCAACGCCATCCTGGAGGGCATCTGCCGCCTGCGCGACGAGGGCGCCACGGTGGTGTATACCAGCCATTACATGGAGGAAGTCGAGCAGATCTGCAGCCGCATCATGATCATGGACGGCGGCCGCGTGCTGGCGCAGGGCACCAACGACGAGCTCAAGCGCATGATTCAGATGGGCGAGCGCGTGACCGTCGAGGTCGGCGCCGTCGAGGCCGCCACAGTCGAGCGGCTGCGCGCCCTCGAGCATGTGCTTTCGGTTGAGCTGTCCGGCGGCGAGCTCGTCTGCACCTGCGAGGCGAGCCCGCACAATCTGGTCGACATCCTCGACACGCTGCGCGCCGCCGACGTGGCGCTCGGCCGCGTGTGGAGCGAGCCGCCGACCCTCAACGACGTGTTCCTCGAGATCACCGGCCGCGAGCTGCGCGACTAGGGGGCAGTCATGTTCAACACCATCATCACCACGGTCAAGACGCTGCTGCGCCGGCCGAGCACGTGGGTCTGGGGCGCTCTCTTTCCCATTGCGCTTTCCACGATGTTCATGTTTATGTTTGCGAATCTGAGCTCCGACGGCACGGTCGACCCGGTGCCGGTTGCCGTCGTGGCGGATGAGGCTTGGGACGCCTCGACCTTTAAGGACGCGGCGACGTCGCTTGCCCAGGAAGGCGGCGACCAACTGCTCGAGATCCACGAGTGCGACGACGCAGCCGATGCGAACCGTGCGCTTAAGGCCGGCGAGGTCGCGGGCATCTATACGGTCGACGACGCGGGCGCGCCCAAACTCACACTGCTATCGAGTTACGACAGCTCACGCGCGAGTTCGGTGCTCACCGATCGCAGCATTCTGGAGACGGTGGCAAGCTCGTATACGCAAAATGCCGAGCTCATGTCCCAGATTGCCCAGGACAACCCGGCGGCACTCGCCGACCCGGAGGCGGTTGCGCGCGCCCTGTCGCTTGAGGGCGGCACCCGCCGCGTAAGCCTGACGCGCACCACGCCCGACGGCACGGTCATCTACTACTACGCGCTTTTTGGTCTGGTCGCGATGATGTCTGCCGAGTTTGCCGCCTTGAGCGTCGTCGATTTGCAGCCCAATCTGTCGGGCCTTGGCGCACGTCGCTGCGTGGGCGGTCTTTCCAAGACAGCGTCGCTGGCCGGCATTTTTGCCGGCTCGTGGCTGGTCTCCTTTGCCTCGATGGCGATTGCGATTGGCTACGTGCGCCTGGTGGTCGGCGTCGACTTTGGCGGGCGCGAGGGGTTGTGCCTGGTGGGCGGTGCCGCTTCCGCGCTAGCTGCCACGGGCTTGGGGCTCTTTGTGGGCACGCTTCCCGTTAAGGGCGGCAAGGCGTCCAAGTCGGGCATCCTCACGGGCTTTGCTACCACGTGCGCCCTGTTCGCCGGCCTCTACGGCGAGCCGGCGATGGCGCTTGCCGACGACGTCGCCCGCGCCTGCCCGGCCGAGTGCTGGCTCAACCCCGTCAAGCTTATCTGCGACATGTTCAACCGCCTGTATTTCTTTGAGGACCTGGGTCCCTTTGCCGTTCGCGCCGGCGCGCTCGTCCTGATGGCGCTGCTGTTCGTTGCCGCCGCCACGCTGATCTTTGGAAGGAGCCGCTATGAGCACCTTTAAGACCGCGCTTCGCATGGCGCTCGCGCACCCGCTCTATCTGCTCATCTACACGGTGTTCATTTCGCTGATGGGCGTGTTCATTGCTGCCTCGGTGAGCTGGAACTCGTCGCAGCTCACCGAGTACAAGCCCTACGACGCCAACGTGATCGTGGTCGACCGCGACGACAGTGACCTTTCGCGTGCGCTTACCAAGCATCTGGGTTCGCGCTTTGAGCTGGTCACGGGCGGCGGCGACGACACCTACGACCTTGCGGACGCGCTTTCCAAGAGCAACAGCGCCAAGGGCAGTGCCGACTGCGTGTTCTTTATCCCGGAGGGGTTTGAGGGCGACCTCGTTGCAGCTGCCCGCGCGGGGGAGTCCCTGCCCAAGCTCGATGTGACCTACGGTGCTGGCACCATGGCAGCGGCGCTTTCGTCCGCCGAGGCCTCACGGTGGATCTCGCTCGCGGGCGCTGCGGCGGCCCTAGAGCCTGCCGCCTCTAACGGCAGCGTCGCCAAGGCCGCCGAGCATGCCGCCGCCAAGCGCGCGGAGGTTGAGATTGAGCAGGTCAAGGTCGACTCGACTGCCGCCGCCACGCTCGAGTCGTATTTCAACTTCGGTGCGTACGCGATTATCTCGTCGGTCATCGTGTCGGTGGGGCTGGTGTTCTCGGGCATGAACGAGCCTGAGCGCGTGCGTCGTATGGATGCCGGTCCAATCTCCGAGCGCCGGCGCTCGCTTGCCGTGTTTGCAGCCGCCGCCGTGATCACCGTCTGCATCTGGTTTGTGTCGAGCATGATGGGCGTCGTGGGCTTTGCCGGCGCGGTCGCCGAGGTCGGCGTGGGCCGTGTGTGCCTGGCGCTGGCAGCGACGTTTGCCCTGGCGTGCACGCCGCTGGCCGTTGGCTTTGCGCTTTCGAGTCTGGGTGCGCGCAAGGAGTTGCTCAACGGTGTGGGCAACCTGCTCGGCATGCTCATGACGTTTTTGGGCGGCGCCTGGATGCCGCTATCGCTCATGGGATCGGCCGTGCAGACCGTGGCGCACTTTGTGCCGACATATTGGGTGAACGATGCGATCGGCAAGGCGCTTGCCTCGGACCTGACGTCTGCCGTGTTGGGCGACATCGCCTGCGACCTAGGCGTCACGGTGCTCGTTGCCGGGGCCATCGCCGCCGTAGGCCTCGCGCCCTCGCGCTCCAAATCCCGCGCCTAGCCACCTAGTCATTGGTCATTGGGGACATTCTTAAACGACTGGTCATTCAAGAACGTCCCCAATGACTAGTCGTCATTTAAGAACGTCCCCAATGACTGGTCTGAAATAAATCCCCGGCCTCGCCCCAAAATAGTTCGCTAAGGTTTACTATTACGCTCATAAAGTAGTACGAGGCTAACAATGGGGGATACCATGGCAACGCAGAAAGCCTACGTTCAGGTTAAGGGTCTCAAAAAGCACTACGGCGATGGAGATGCACGCCTAACGGTGCTCGACGGCATCGACACGTCCATCAACCGCGGCGAGATCTGCGTCATGCTGGGGCCCTCCGGCTCGGGCAAATCGACATTCCTCAACCTGATCGGCGGCCTGGAGGATGCCGACGGTGGCTCCATCATGGTGGACGGCTGCGATCTCACGGCGCTCAAGCCCGCCGATCTTGGCGAGTACCGAC
>CAJMPM010000097.1 GCA_905215225.1 uncultured bacterium | reverse complement strand
TCCGAGGGCGCGGCCATCCATGACATCAATCGTGGCTACGTGCAGTTTGTCGAAAAGCTGCAGGCGCTTGGCGCGCATGTCGGACATGCCACCGTTCCCGATCCCGTCATCTACTAATGCAGGTTGCCTATGTTTAACAAGAAGCCCCTAGCGGATAACACCCGAAGACCGTCGACTGGTGCGCAGGCCAAGATCTACAGTCGCGACAATGTCGCACGCTATTCCGAGCGCGCCCGTCAGCGCCGTCGCGGCCGCACGGTTCGCCGTGTCGCGCTCATCGCCGTGCTCGGTGTGTTGCTGAGCGCCACGACCGCTGCAGGTCTGTGGTTTGCCACTATCATGGGCAAGCTTGGTGACTCCAATGTCATTACCAACAACCTGCGCCAGATTCTGGTCGATACCGATGAGGCAAAAGATCCGTTCTACGTGTTGCTTCTTGGTACCGACGGTCGTCCGGGCGAAGATACGTATCGTGCCGACTCGATTATCCTGGCACGCATCGACCCCACGCAAAAGCAGGCGACGCTCATTTCCGTTCCGCGCGACACCAAGGTCGTGTACAAGGGCGAGACCATGAAGATCAACGCCTGCCACACCGTTGGCGGCGCCGAGGCCATGGTCCAGGCGGTCAACGAGCTGTGCGGCGTGCAGATTTCTCACTATGCCGAGGTCAGCTTTGACGGCATGCAGTCGCTTATTGATTCGGTTGGCGGTATCGACATCAACGCGACCGACGACGTCGACGATCCCGAGCACCTGGATATTAAGATTACCGCTGGTCAGCAGCATATGGACGGCGCTACTGCTCTTACCTATGCCCGCTGCCGCTACACCTATGCCGACGGCGATTACACGCGCATGCGCCATCAGCGTCAGGTGCTTGGCGCCCTTGCCAACCAGATTCTCAATAACTTCGATGCCACGAAGATCTTTGGCCTGGTTAATTCGCTGTCCGATATGCTCGTAACCGATATGAGCGTTCAGGATATCGTCTCCACGGTTAATGCCATGCGCGGCATGGATGTCGAGGGCATCTACTCGGCCAACCTGCCTTCGTATGCTGACGACAGCACTATGATCGACGGCGTGAGCTATGTCTTTGTCTACGAAGACGAGCTTAAGGAAATGATGGCCCGCGTCGACGCCGGTGAGGATCCCAAGGGCCCCAACACCATGGGCCTTTCAGACGGCTCCAGCTCCACGATCGGTGACCTCAACAACAATACGTCCGAGGACTACGCATATGGCACCGCGACCTCGTCGGGTGGCTCGGACGATTCCGACGATTCGAGCGACGGCTCCGACTACTACGAAGAGCCCACCGGTGACGGCAACGGCTACGAAGCCAACTATTAGAGTTACGCGGGCTTACCAGCCCGCGTAGCGGCTCGACGCTGCGCGACGCCCAGAGCGACAATTTGTCATTCAAAAGGCAGGGCATGACCAGAAGGTCAATGCCCTGCCTTTTTCATGCCAACTTGTTCGCCTTGGACGTCGCTCGCTGACGTTGGCTCAACCTGCGATGCCGACTACTTTTCTTGCACCAAAAATCGCCCCGTTCTCTGTTGAGGACGGGGCGATTCGTCTTTTGGGCTTATGCAGCCAGTCTTATGCGAAACGGGCGACGAGCTCCTGCAGGACGTCGGTCATCTTGACGAGCGAGCTGACCGGGACAAACTCGTTGACGCCGTGGTAACAGTAGCCGCCTGTCGAGAGGTTGGGGCAGGGCAGGCCGCGGAACGACAGCTGTGCGCCGTCGGTGCCGCCGCGAATCGGCAGTACTTGGGGCTCAACGCCGCAGGCAAGGTAGGCTTCCTTGGCAACATCAATAAGCTCGGGATAGTCACGAACGATCTCGGCCATATTTCGATACTGCTGCTTAATCTCGACCGTTACGCGCTCCTCGCCCAGTCGCTGGTTGAGCAGTGCGGCGGCGGCATTCATCAGCTCGAGTTTCTGCTGGAACTTGGCGGCATCGTGATCACGGACGATATAGCGCGCCGTGGCATGGTCGACCGTTGCCGAGACGCCCTCAAGGTGATAGAAGCCCTCGTAGCCCTCGGTGTATTCCGGGCGCTGCTCGTAGGGGAGCAGGGCGTTGAAGTCGCAGAACAGGTTGCCCGCGTTGACCATGCGCCCCTTGGCGTCGCCGGGGTGAATGGACTGGCCCTCAAAGCGAACGGTTGCCTCGGCGGCGTTGAAGCACTCCCACTCAAGCTCGCCAACCGGACCGCCGTCGACCGTGTAAGCGTACTTGCAGCCGAAGGCCTCGATATCCAACAGCTCGGCACCGTGACCGATTTCCTCGTCCGGGCAGAAGCAAATGCCGAGCGCGGGATGGGGCAGGGAGGGATCCTGCGCGATGCGTGCGACAAGCGCCATGATTTCGGCGACACCCGCCTTGTCGTCGGCGCCCAGCAGCGTAGTTCCGTCGGTGCAGACAAGGTCCTCACCCACCAGGTTGTTGAGGGCAGGAAGTTTGGCGGTGCTCATGGACACGGGCTTGCCGTCGACGATGCCGCAAACCAGATCGCCGCCATCGTAGTGCACGATGTGCGGCGCTACGCCGGCGCCCGGCGCGACCTCGGTGGTATCGAGGTGCGCGATCAGGCCCAGGGCGGGCTTATTCTCGGAACCGGCGCTAGCGGGAATGTGCGCGCAGACATAGGCGTTTTCGGTTACATGGGCATCGGTTGCACCCAGCTCGCGCAGTTCTTCGGCAAGCACGTTGGCAAGGTCGAACTGTACGGTGCTCGACGGCACCTGGTCGCAGTTGGCATCCTCGGACTGCGTGTTAATCTGGACATAGCGCAAAAAACGCTCGAGGACGGCGGGGTCCGTGGTGGTGTTTTCCATAAAGATTGCTCCAATCTTGGTCGTCGTGTGCAACAAGAACTCTAGCACGGTATGCCGCGGCATACCGCGGCGCTTGGATGGGGTAGAATCAGCCATTGAGTGCAGAAGGGACGGATGTTCATGGATACGACAAATAGCTCGCGCGAGCTACACCTAACGGTGGCGAACGAAGACTACTTGGAGTGCATGGTTCGCATTGAAAGCGAAGAGGGGGAAACCAACGGCGTGCGATCGGTCGACATCGCGCAGCGCCTTGGCGTCTCCAAGGCATCGGTCAATAAAGCGGTTTCGGCGCTCAAGGCATCCGAACTTGTCGAGCAATCGCACTACGGCAAGGTAGTCCTGACCGATCGCGGCCGCGAGGTTGGTACGGCTATCTGGTACCGTCATCGCCTCATCCGCACGTTTTTGGTTCAGGAGCTCGGTGTCGAATTTGAGCGAGCCGATTCCGAGGCCTGCATGATGGAGCATGCGCTTTCCGAGGACACGATGAACCGCTGGCTCGCCTATCTCGAAAAGCAGGGAATCAGCGTCGAGGAATAGCGGGATATATATGGATACGAGTTATTACAACCGCTTTGGTGCCGAGGAACTTACGCGCCGCTTGTCGAGCGAGACCTTGTTGGCGCAGGGCCCCATGGGCAGTGTTCTGTTGAGTGAGTACGATGCCGCCGACATTCCACCGGCGTTTTGGAATCTGGCAGAGCCGCAGACCGTTTCTCGTATCCATCGCTTGTATGTCGCCGCCGGCGCGCAGGTGCTCATTACCAACACCTTTCAGGCATCAAGCTATGCCCTCAAGCACGACCAGATTGCGCCGTCCGTGGCGGAGGTCAATCGCGGGGCCGTCGACGATGCTCGCCAGGCGCACCCACAGCTGCTGCTGGGCTCGATGGGCCCGATTTGTATTGAGTGGTTTGCCGAGGACTCTGCCGAGTATCGTGAAATCCGAGGCATTGCGCGCGAACAGGCGCACGCCTTGCTCAATGCTGGTGTTGACGGTCTGCTGATCGAGACGGTGACGTCTATCCGCAATTTGCAGCCCATGCTTGCCGGCGCCCGAGATGCCGCCGACGGTATGCCTGTCCTGGTGAGTTTTGTCGTTGACGATAAAGGCGACCTGTTGGGCGATGGCCTCAACATCGAGGCAGCCGTTTTGTACGCCGAAAAACACGGCGCAAACTCGGTTGGTGTTAATTGCTGTTCGCTTGCGGCCGCGAACGTGGCGGTGCCCAGGATGGTTGCATCGGCGACTACTCCCGTCACGGTGCGTCCCAACGTGGGCGATCCGGTCCGGACTCAGGATGGCCCCGTATGGCACGAGAACCCCGAAGCTTTCGCGCGCGCATGCGTCGAGTGGAAGCGGGCGGACGCCGCAATGGTAGGCAGCTGCTGCGGAACCACGGCGGTTACGACAGCCGCTATGGCAGATGCGCTCAATATATAGAACCCGAAAATGGGAGTATCGAATCACCGCCCCCGCTGGGGCGGTTTTTTTGTTGTCGGTGCGCACCTCGACGCTTTTGCCTAAACGGTGAACGAGCGTGCCGGCGGCTTGCCGGATGCCCGTTGCGGGTATACCTCATGCGTACCATGATCCAAACACTGCGAGGTGTCTGCGCGTGTGCGCGATAATTCACTTTGGAACTGACGGTTGGCGAGCTCGCGTCGACGGAGACTTTACTATCAACAACGTCGCTCGTGTCACTGATGCTATCGGCAGGCTATGGCAAAAGACGAATCCCGGTAAAACGGTATATGTAGGATTTGACACTCGGCCGCAAGCGCGCGAGTTCGCCGAGCTCGCGGCGGGCGTGATTGCCGCCCACGGGCTCGATGCCGTGCTCGTGTCTCGACCGGTGCCGACTCCCGCTCTTACGTGGGCGGCTGCGTATGACGGCGAGGCATGCGGCGCGCTTATGGTGACGGGCTCACATCATCCGCAGGGCTATCTATGCCTCAAGCTGCGGATGGGTGATGGCTCGACGGCCAACCAGGATGTCATCGAAGAGCTCGAGGAGACGATGGCCGCCGAGCCGCTGGGGCTTGAGGGGCAATACCGCACGGCAGATATCATTCCCGACTATATGCGAGCGGTGGCATCGTTTGTCGACGCGGATGCCATTCGCGCCGCGCATATGCGTGTGGTGGTTGACCCCATGGGCGGAGCTGCGCAGGGATATCTTGCCGACTTGCTTCGAGAGCTTGGCGTCGAAGTCCATGAGATTCACGCCGACGAGACGACCGATAGGGGAGATATCTGCCCCGACCCGGTCGAGCCGTGGGTGGATGCTTGTGAGCGCGCAGTTGTCGAAGACGGGGCGTGCGCCGGTCTGGTGACTGATGGCGACGCCGATCGTATCGGCGCGGGTGATGAGCGCGGCAGATATATACATCCACATCAGATCATGGCACTCGTTTTGGGCGATTTGGTCCAGTATCGCAATCTGAAGGGACGCGTCGTCGTCAACCTTTCATGCTCCACGCTTGTGCGTCGCATTGCCGAGACGCTCGGCTGCCGCGTGGTCATCAAGCCCGTCGGTTTTAAATATATAGCCGCCGAGATGAAGAAGGGCGGCGTTCTCGTGGGCGGTGAAGAGGCCGGCGGTATCGGTATCGCCGCGCACATGCCCGAGCGCGACGGCATCCTTGCCTGCCTGATTTTGTGCGAGCTCATGGCCAAGACCGGCGCGCCCTTGGGCGTGCTTATCGATCAGCTCGAGGCGAGCTTTGGCAAGACGAGTTACGGACGTCGAGATTTGCGTCTTGAGGCCGAGGATGCCGAGACGTTGCGCACGCTGCTTCCCGGCGTGAATCCCAAGTCGATATGCGGCAAGGCGCCGCAGAGCGTAAGCCATATGGACGGCTTACGTCTGGCATTTGAGGATGACACCTGGCTGCTGATCCGTCCCAGCGGGACCGAACCGGTGGTGCGCGTGTACGCCGAGGGCTTTTCGGTGGAGGAGCGCGATGAGCTGCTAGATGCCGGCTGCGCTTTGGCTAGGGGCGCATATCGGCTCTAGCCAAGGGGCCACTCTATATAAAGATGTGCTCGGCGAGCGGTAGCAAACGACTGGTAAACGTCAGTCAGAGGCATAGTTGTGTAGGAAATGTGTGCGCCCAGATTCCCGCCCGCGGGGGCCCTCCGGTCTGGCAATATATCTCCTTGCCGCGCGGCCCGGTGGGACCGGATCAGCCGCAAAGCGTGCACCTTGAGAACCGGATACTGCGAGGATGGACACTCACTTCAGTGTCGCATCCGGGCAGACATCGAACCATTTGAAATGGTCTAACTTGGATTTGTTTTTCGCAAGGCCGCCGAGAGG
>CAJMPM010000096.1 GCA_905215225.1 uncultured bacterium | reverse complement strand
GGATGGGCCTTCTCCATCTCGTCGAGCAAGATTACGGAGTACGGACGACGGCGCACGGCCTCGGTGAGCTGGCCGCCCTCGTCGTAGCCCACGTATCCCGGGGGCGCACCGATCAGACGCTGGACGCTGAACTTCTCCATGTACTCGGACATGTCGATACGCACGAGCGCGCGCTCGTCATCGAACAGGCACTCGGCCAGCGCCTTGGCGAGCTCGGTCTTGCCCACGCCGGTGGGGCCCAGGAAGAAGAAGCTGCCGATGGGCTTGTCCGGATCGGAGAGACCCGCACGGCTGCGGCGCACGGCCGCGGCGACGGCGGAGACGGCCTCGTCCTGGCCGATGACGCGCTTATGCAGCTCGCCCTCCAAGCCCTTCAACTTGTCGAGCTCGCCCTGCATCATCTTGGACACGGGCACGCCGGTCCAGGCGCTCACGACCTCGGCGATCTCATCGGAGGTCACCTGCTCGTTGAGGCCCTCGCCGTCCTGCTGCTTTTGCGCCTCGAGCGCAGCCTCGGAATCCTGAATCTGCTGCTGCAGGCCCGGAATCACGGAGTAGCGCAGCTCGGACGCACGGCCCAGGTCGCCGTTGCGCGTCGCGCGCTCCTCTTCGCTCTTGGCCTCGTCGAGCTGCCCCTTGAGCTCCTGCACGTGATCGATGGCGTTCTTCTGGTTGAGCCAGCCGGCCTTTTGCACGTTGAGCTTTTCTTGGACCTCGGCGATCTCCTGGCGCAGGGCCTCCAGACGCTCCTTGGAGGCGTCGTCGGTCTCCTTCATGAGCGCCTGCTCCTCGATCTGCAGCTGGGTGAGCTGACGCGTGGTGGCATCGATCTCGACCGGCATGCTGTCGAGTTCCATGCGCAGACGGCTTGCGGCCTCGTCGACCAGGTCGATGGCCTTGTCGGGCAGGAAGCGGTCGGCGATATAGCGATCGGAGAGGTCGGCGGCGGCCACGAGCGCGCTATCGGTGATGTGCACGCCGTGGAAGATCTCGTACTTCTCCTTGAGGCCACGCAGGATCGAGATGGTGTCCTCGACGGTAGGCTCGCTCACCATCACGGTCTGGAAACGACGTGCGAGCGCCGCATCCTTCTCGATGTACTTGCGGTACTCGTCGAGCGTGGTCGCGCCAATCGCATGCAGGTCGCCACGGGCGAGCGCCGGCTTGAGGATGTTGCCGGCGTCCATGGAGCCCTCGGTGGCACCCGCGCCCACGATGGTGTGGAGCTCATCGATGAACAAGATGACCTTGCCCTCGGACTTCTGTACCTCCTTGAGCACGGCCTTCAAGCGGTCCTCGAACTCACCGCGGTACTTGGCACCGGCGACCAGCGCGCTCATGTCGAGCTCGATGAGGTCGCGGTCACGCAGGGTACTCGGAACGTCGCCGGCCACTATACGCTGGGCGATACCCTCGACGATGGCCGTCTTGCCGACGCCCGGCTCGCCGATGAGCACGGGGTTGTTCTTGGTGCGGCGGGACAGGACCTGGATGGTACGACGGATCTCGTCGGTACGGCCGATGACCGGGTCGAGCTTGCCGGCGCGGGCCAGATCGCAGATGTTGCGACCGTACTGTTCCAGTGCCTCAAACTGAGTCTTGTCCTCGGCAGACGTCACGCGGTCATCGCCGCGCAGCTCCTCGTAGACCTGCTCGATGCGCTCCTTGGTCACGCCAGCGTCACGCAGTACACGACCAGCCTCGCCCTTGTCCTCGGCAAGCGCCATCAGCAGATGCTCGGTCACCACAAAGCTGTCGCCCATCTTGGTGGCCTTCTTCTCGGCCTTTTCGATGACGCGGACGAGCTCGTTGGACAGGCCCATCTGCTGACCCTCGCCCGAAACCTTGGGCGCGCGGTCGACGGCATCCTGCGTGGAGCGTGCGAGCTGGGCCGGATCAGCGCCGATGCGCTCGATGATCACGGAGATATTGCGCTCGCCGGCACCGAGCAGGGCAGACAGCAGGTGAATCGGCTCCACCGCGCCGGCCTGCGCGTCGGCAGCCGTGCTCATGGCGGTCTGCAGCGCCTCGCGCGACGTCATTGCTAGCTTATCGATTCTCATGGAATCACCTCTCTTGGGGTGGCCGCCCTACGGGGCGGCTTCACGTTGTTCGAGATGTATTGTTGCCAGCTTTGTACGATCTTATACACAAATCTAAGTCTCTATATATAAGATTTTCTGAGTGATTAAGAGATAGGGGGCAGACCCGCTCGCCCGCTGCGGCCTCATCCCCTTACTATCTCAATCTGTAACATCTATCGACCGTTTCCGGCTCCAGATGTTACAGATCGAGACGAATTGTTCAGCGGCGCCCGTTTATCTAAATCTGTAACATCTGGTCAGCAAATAGAGCTCTATCTGTTACAAATCGAGACGAACAGAAAACACCCGGATCAAAAATCTAAATCTGTAACACCAGGCCCACTTTTAGCGGCCAAGATGTTACAGATCGAGACAGACCGAAAACCACCACAAAGAGGACAGGCACCTTTGTGGTGGTCGCGGTCTCTACTCCTTCGCCGAACCCGTACTTCCCGATTCGACGGTCCAGGGCATCTCATCCTCGAACAGCCATGTACGGACAGACCCACTATCGCGTGCAGTCTGCGGGTCAGGCAAGCAGGTCTGTTTATAGGCATCTTGGATACACTGACCCATAAAATCGTTGAGCTCGGTCTGGTCGCCCTCCATGACATAGGCGACATCGCCGTCCATGATGTAGATGCCCGGACCCTCATTGCCCTCGTAGCCCGGATCGTACGAGACATCACATAACTTTGCGCCGTTTGCAGTGTCCAGCTCGATGGAAGAGTGGCATCCGCCAACCATGTCGTTCGCTTTTGCCCGATAGGACGCATATCCGTACCAACGCTTAAATGTTTTGCCCTTGAGTAGCTCGGACGCCCTATCGATCAGGCTTGTATCCGTGGTATAGCGCATGGCCCCAAGCTGAATACGCGGATAATTGCTAATACCCAGCACAGCCGGCTGCTCATCAAAATCAACGGTAATGGTCTCGGGCTTGTCGTCGCCGGTCAGAAGTTCGACAGATTGAGTCACAGGCTTGACCACCGGCTCCGTCACCGCAGCAGGTAGAAATGCCATACCGACAGCACCCGCGCCAACCACAGCGATCGCAAGCGCCAAGACAATCAATCCAATACGGGCAGGACTTCTCACAGCAAAGCACCTCACAATGCAAACCCGCGCCATTTGTCCTAATGATACCGCCGGCTAACACTATCACCAAAAGAAGCCGCGCGCTCCCCACCACCACAAAGGGGACAGGCACCTTTGTGGTGGTTTTCGACGCTAACGGTCGACCATCTCACGCCATGAGATTAAACTTGAATTGTTCTCTGAACATATCCATTTCTGCCTATCCTCAACAGCTCTTTGTCTCGAGGAGCGCATATGAAGCCGCCTCATTCCACCGGTCGCAACGTCATCGCCATTCTCGCCGTACCCATCGTGATGCTCTTCCTTATCGTCATCACGCCCTTTTCTTTTGGTATCGCCTCGCCCTTCGATCTTTGCGGGATGATCGACGCCGGCTCGCGTGCCACCTCGCTCTCCTTTGTCTGCCGTGGCGTGTTCTACGAATATGCAATTCCCACCGGAAGTTGGCAGTCCAAGTTACCGTTGCTCGGCAAGGTCGACGGATGCTCTCCTTATTTCTGCCTCGAACCTCAGACAATGAATTATCTGATCGACGACCAGCCCCTTGACTCCATCACCCTCGCCTACGACTACGCACCAAACACCGATGAGCGCCACATGAACCAAGTCCTCGACAAGCTACTTGGACAGTGCGGGCTCACCGACGAGGCCGGTCGAACCGTCAATAATGACCCGAAGCTGATGCAAACAGAACTCCGTCGCATCGGAGAAATCAGGGGACGAGGTAGGGCTGCCTACTGGCAGGCCTGGGCGATGCGCAACAAGAGCGAATTTGGACACAGCACCTATATGGTCACCGTCTACACCAGAGACGGAATCAAGGACAATGTTGACGATTTCGCGTCATCCAAACTCGGCATCCCCAAAACAACCAAGCCCGCCAGCCCAGATGAAATCCTGTAGAGACGCTCATTAGAATGTCGTTCAACGAGCACGGCAACATCGAGCTCGCCCACCACCACAAAGGAGACAGGAGCCTTTGTGGTGATCTTCGGCCCCGGCGTTCACCATCTCAATCTGTAACATCTAGCGGCCGTTTTTGGGTCCAGATGTTACGGATCGAGATGAATTGTTCAGCAGCGCCCGTTTATCTAGATCTGTAACAACTACTCGGCAAATAAGGGTCTACCTATTACAGAACGAGACAAACAAAAACCGCCACAAAGGTGCCTGTCCCCTTTGTGGCGGTTTTCGACAAAAAGAAGCCGCCCCATTAACAGAGGCGGCATCAAGCAAGTCTATTTATTAGCGTTCCTCAAGACCCAACGAGAACGTCGCGGTAGCCCCGGCCACACCTTTCCCTCGGGCGACCCTCGCGAAGCGCGTGAGCACGAGGGAAAGGTGTGTCCGGGGCGTACAGCAGAGTTACTCGGCAGCGGCCTTGAACTTGTTGTAGTTGATCAGGCAGCCGGCCTTGACGATGGCACGCTCCTCTGCCGTCATATCGGCAATGTAGAGCTCAATCTGCTCGACCGCGCCATCGGCGCGCACTACGTAGGCGGCGATGTCCTTTAGATCGCCATCGAGCGCGGCGCGGATACCCGGCACAAAGACGTAGTCGCCCACCTCAAAGTTGGGCTCGGCCTCCATCTGGAAGGGCACCATGCCCCAGTTCATCACGTTGGAGCGATAACGCTTGGTGGCATACTCGTGGACGATGTTGGCCAGACCGCCAATTACGCGCTGGCAGCTCGCGGCCTGCTCGCGGGCAGAGCCGTCGCCCGGCTTCTTGGCATAGAGCATGGAGCCGTACTCGGTCGCCTTGGCATCGGCCGCGACGCCCGCACCAGCCAGCGCCTCAAACACGCCGGCAAGCTCGGCATCGAGTGCCGCCAGGTCGCCTGCTGCTTCGCCGGCAACGCGGCGCTTTTCCACCGCGTCAACCTCCTTGGAGCGGCCCACGTAGGCCGGATCACGACGGCTCAGCGTAAACTCGGCCAGACCCAGCGGGTTGGAGCGGAAGGAGCTCGTCTCGCCCGAGGGAATGAGCTCGTCGGTCGTAGTGACCGGGTCCATGATCTTGGAGCACACCTTGAGCAGGATATCATCGCCGAGCGGCTCCATCGCGGGCCACGGCTTGATGTTGGGACCCTCGACCAGCTCGTCAGCAGGCTCCGCCTTGCCAAAGCCCCAGTACACGCGCTTTTTGTACGGCGCGTCGTCAAAGGTGTACTCGCAGGCCTCGTCCCAAGTCTCCTCGGGCAGGTCGGTCGCCGGCGTCAGGACGCCGCCGTTGGCAGCCGTCGCCGCAATGGAGCGGGCGTCCATCAGGGCCACGGCGCTCAGCTGGCCATTGCCCGGCTTGGAGCCCTCGCGGTTGGGGAAGTTGCGCGTAGTGTGGCGGATCGAAAGGCCGTTGTTGGCGGGCGTGTCGCCGGCGCCGAAGCACGGGCCGCAGAACGCCGTGCGCACGATCGCGCCGGCCTCCATGAGGTCGTAGATGTAGCCGCGGCGTGTAAGCTCGAGCGCCACGGGCTGGCTCGTGGGATAGACCGACAGCGAAAACTCGCCGCAGCCGGTGTTGGCGCCCTTGAGCACGCGGGCGGCCTGGACCACGGAGTCGTAGTTGCCGCCCGAGCAGCCGGCGATAACGCCCTGCTGCACGTGCAGCTTGCCGTCAACGATCTTGTCGAGCAGGCTAAAGTGCGTCTTGCCCTCGCCGATCTTGGCGGCCTCGAGCTCCACCTCATGCAGGATGTCCTCGAGGTTCTCGTTGAGCTCGTCGATCTCAAAGCCGTTGGAAGGATGGAACGGCAGCGCGATCATGGGCTTGATGCTCGACAGATCGACCTCGACGCAGCCGTCGTAGTAGGCGACATCGGCGGGCTTGAGCTCGCGGTAGTCGTCGCCGCGGCCGTGCATGGTCAAAAAAGCGTGCGTGTCCTCGTCGGTGGCCCAAATGCTCGACAGGCAGGTGGTCTCGGTGGTCATGACGTCGATGCCGTTGCGGTAGTCCATCGCGAGGCTCGCGATGCCGTCGCCGAAGAACTCCATCACGCTGTTTTTGACCGTTCCGGCGCGGAAGG
>CAJMPM010000095.1 GCA_905215225.1 uncultured bacterium | reverse complement strand
GAAAGCCCCGCGGACATGAGTTTTGGGTCTGCTTCCTCTTTCATGTCGAATAGACTCCGTCCTTCTACATTATTCCCGCCACGCAGGTGTGGCACTGCTTTGGCTGTGGCGAGGGCGGCGACGTCTTCACCTACATCATGAAGCGCGAGAACCTGAGCTTTCCCGAGTCGATTCGCTACCTGGCCGACCGTGCCGGTATTGAGCTGCACGATACCGGCGCCTATCGCGAGCGCGGCACCAAGCGCGCCCGCATCTATGACCTGTGTGCCGAAACCGCCCAGTTCTACCACACCATGCTCATGCGCGGTAAGGACAGCCGTCCGCGCGAGTACTTTGCAAGCCGCGGTATGGGCGGCGCCGTCTGCCGCCGCTACTGCCTGGGCTTTGCTCCGGGTCGCAACGCGCTGGTGTCGCATCTGTCGCAGGCAGGCTTTACCCCGCAGGAGATGATCGACGCCAACGTGGCCGTGAGCCGTGGGCGTGGGCAGCTTGCCGACCGTTTTTACGACCGCGTGATGTTTCCCATCTTTGACGAGCAGGGTCATAACATCGCCTTTGGCGGGCGCATTATGGGCGATGGCCAGCCTAAGTACCTCAACACCGCCGAGACGAGCGTGTTCCATAAAAAGCGAAACCTCTACGGTTTTAATTGGGCCAAGGAGTTTATCGTCGCGCAGGATACCGCCATCGTGGTGGAGGGCTATACCGATTGCATCGCCTGCTGGGAGGCGGGGATTAAAAACGTCGTCGCCACGCTGGGCACGGCGCTGACGGAACATCATGTAAAGACGCTCACTCGTTTTGCCAAGCGCATCGTGTATATGTTCGACGGCGATGCCGCCGGTCAAAAGGCTGCGCGACGTGCGATTCAGTTTATCGAGCAGGATTCGATGGACCTGCGCTGCGTGGTGCTGCCCGACGGCAACGATCCCATGGAGTTCATCACGGCGCACGGCGGAGAGGAGCTGCAGAAACGCATTGACGCCGCCGAGCCCCTCATGGACTTTGTGTACCGTTCGCTGCAGGAGTCGAGCGACATCATCACGCCGGGCGGTCGCGCCAAGGCGCTGGAGGACGCTCTCACGCTCATCTATCCGCTGCGCGATAGCTATATGATTGACACGTACTTTATCCAGATTGCCGATCTGTTGGGTTTGGATCTGGAGACGGTGCGAGCGAGTTCGGGTCGCGTGTTTCGCGATGTCGCCAAGCGCGAAGATGCGGAGCGCCGTCGCGAGCAAAACTATAAACGCCAGCGGGCACAGGCTGAGTGGTCCGGTAGCGCGGGCGGTCGGGCGTCGGGTTCTCGCGATGCCGGGCGCGGTGCTTGGGTATCGGGCGCGACGCCGCCTGTGTCCGCGCCGGTCGAAGAAGAGCCGTACGACTACGTCCCGCTCGATGCCTATGGTGCTGCACCAGTGGAGGTCGTTGACGACTTGCCGCCGATTGATGTGCCTGACGGTATGTGCTCTGCGCCCGCCGGTGTTCCGGCGGGCGCCTCGGCCCCTATGGTTCTTACCGATCTTGAGCGCAAGTCCTTGGCAGGGGAGCGCGAACTGTTGACCATGCTCACGAGCTACCCCGACCTGTTCCGCACGTATGCCGACCGCATCTGCTCCATCGAGTGGGTTGACCCACGTCACGAGTCCATCGCATGGGCCGTTTTGGCAACGCCGCCGGGAACCGATCCTGCAGCCTGCATGGATGCGGCGCGCTCAGTGTGTCCCGATGCGGCAACGCTTGTGAGTGCCGGGCGCATCTCGGCGACGAGCAAGCACCCCACCGAGACGATTATTGTGTTTTAGATGGAGACGATCGAGATCTACACCATCAAGCGTCGCATGCGTGCCGCACAGGCCAAGCTGCGCCAGGACCGTCCGCTTGATGATGAGGCCCGTCGTGCGCTGACCGTGCAGGCCGCGCAGGACTCGCAGCGTCAGCGCGAACTGCAAAAGTCAATCGGCGGCGTGGCGGACCCGTTCCGTTTGATCGGCCTGGAGGCCGCAGGCACCGAACAAGCCTAGATGTTGTGGTCAACCAGCGTATTCTCGCCTATATCCAGCCCTCTTTTTGGGTATAGACGTCAATGTGTGTGCTAAAGTATTGAGTCCTGTGGACTATGAAGGGAGAATCTGTGCCAAAAAAGACTGAGAGCACGGGTACTGGGCTGGAATCCTACGTTGCAAAGCTCATGGGCAACGGCTCAAACAGGACTTCGGTAACCGAGGACGAGATTCAGGTCGCCCTGAAGGATATCGATGTTTCTGACGAGCAGCTCACCGCGGTGTATTCCGCGCTGCGCAACAGCGGCATCCAGATTATCTCCGCGAGCGGTAACGACGACGCCCCCATGGACGTCGACGATGACGATAACGATACCGATACCGACGATTTCGATGACGACGACGAGCACGATTCCGGCTCGCTCGACGATCACGAGCTCAAGATGGCCCGCCAGGCCGACGCCGAGATGGGTTCTTCCAAGAGCAAGAAGAAGCGCACCGTGCGGACGTCCCGTTCGCGTTCGCGCGTGCGCGGCATCGATGCCTCCACGGTGATGCTGACCGGCGATCCGGTCCGTATGTACCTCAAGGAGATCGGCAAGGTCGACCTGCTGACCGCCTCCGAAGAGGTCGATCTGGCTATGAAGATTGAGGCCGGTCTTGAGGCCACCGAGAAGCTCGAGGCTGCCGATGCTGGTGAGCTCGAACTCACGCGTGCCGAGATGCGTCGTCTTACGCGCATTGAGAACGTGGGCCTCGAAGCCAAGCAGGCGCTCATCAGCGCAAACCTGCGTCTGGTCGTCTCCATCGCCAAGCGCTATGTCGGCCGCGGCATGCTGTTCCTGGACCTGATCCAGGAGGGCAACCTCGGTCTGATCCGCGCCGTCGAGAAGTTCGACTACCAGAAGGGCTTTAAGTTCTCCACGTACGCCACGTGGTGGATCCGTCAGGCTATTACGCGCGCTATCGCCGACCAGGCCCGTACCATCCGTATTCCCGTGCACATGGTCGAGACCATCAATAAACTCGTCCGCGTGCAGCGCCAGCTTCTCCAGGACCTGGGTCGCGACCCGACCCCCGAGGAGATCGGTGCCGAGATGGACATGAGTGCCGATCGCGTCCGCGAGATCCAGAAGATTTCGCAGGAGCCCGTGTCGCTCGAGACCCCTATCGGCGAGGAAGAGGATTCTCAGCTGGGCGACTTTATCGAGGACTCCCAGGCTATCGTTCCGCCCGATGCCGCCAGCTTCTCCATGCTGCAAGAGCAGCTCACCCAGGTGCTCGATTCGCTTGCCGATCGTGAGCGCAAGGTTATCGAGCTGCGCTTTGGCCTTGTCGACGGACATCCCCGTACGCTCGAGGAAGTCGGCCGCGAGTTTGGCGTCACGCGCGAGCGTATCCGCCAGATCGAGTCCAAGACCCTGGCCAAGCTCCGCCACCCGAGCCGCAGCAGCAAGCTCAAAGACTATATCGAAAGCTAGTCAAGCAAGAAGCGCCCTCAAGCACATCCGCTTGAGGGCGCTTTCATGTAGTCATTGGGGACGTCCCTAATGACTAGGTCGGAAAAATTCTCAAAAAAGTTCTTGCCCTAAGCTGATTCGTCCGTATAATAAACTTCGTTGCTTGAGAGCACGCACCTATTCCTCGGTAGCTCAATGGTAGAGCACGCGGCTGTTAACCGCGCTGTTGTAGGTTCGAGTCCTACCCGGGGAGCCAGGTTGTAAAACCCGTCGCAATGCGGCGGGTTTTTTCATGCCGCGACCTCTTGACTCGAACGTTGCCATATCAACATTTCGTGTCGAGGATGTAATCCCGCGACCCACCACCTCAACATGGCGCGGTCGTTGTAGAATATTGCAATGATTGCTCCCACGACATGGTGCCGCGAGCACCAAGAAAAGGAGATTCTTGTGTCTGAGACCATTAACGGCAGCCTGAGCGTCTCGAACGACGTTATTGCCGATATTGCCGGTTATGCCGCGATGACGTGCTATGGCGTCGTCGGTATGGCTGAGCAGCTCCAAGGCGCCGAGAGCGTGCGCCTGCTTGCCGGTCAGCGCCTCCGCAAGGGCGTGCTTGTCTCCGCCGACGAGAACGGCCTTACGGTCGATCTTCACGTCGTGCTCGAGAACGGCGTCAACATGAAGTCCGTCTGCCACAATCTTTCGAGCTCCGTTGCCTTCACCCTGCAGGAGATCGCCCAGATCGATCCCGCCAGCCTTAAGATCGGCATCCATATCGACGCGCTCAAGAGCCGTCTGAACTAGCATCCGAAAACGGAGATTCAAATACCCATGATTGCAAAGACCATTCGCACCTGTTTTCCGATCGCTGCGGCTGCCGTTTCCGACAAGGCCGAGGAGATCAACAAGCTCAACGTCTTCCCCGTACCCGATGGCGATACCGGCACCAACATGTCGCTCACGCTCGCCTCGGTGACCAAGGAGCTCTCTGCCCTTCCCGCCGATGCCGATATGGAGGCCATCGCCGGTGCCATCACCCACGGCTCTCTCATGGGCGCTCGCGGTAACTCCGGCGTTATTACCTCGCAGATTCTTCGCGGCGTGGCCGAGGGTCTTGTCTCTGCCGACGAGCCTATTACGTCCGCCAACATTGCCTTCGCCTTCCGTCGCGCCGTCAAGGTTGCCTTCCAGGCTGTCCGCAAGCCCATCGAGGGCACGATCCTCACGGTCCTGCGCGATGTCTCGACCAAGGCCGATGAGTGCGAGAAGAAGAAGTTCTCGGCCGAGGATGCGCTCGATGCTATCGTCGTCGAGGCGTACCAGTCCGTTGCTCGCACGCCCGACCTGCTGCCCGTTCTGAAGGAGAACGGCGTGGTCGACTCCGGCGCCTTTGGCTTTGCCATCTTCCTGGAGAACTTTGTTGCCGCCGCGCTTGGCCGCAGCACCGTTGTCGAGGATTTCTCCGCCACGTTTGAATCCACTGGCTCTGCCCGCGATGCGGCCCTTGGTCGCGTTGAGATCGAGGCTAACGACGACTGGGAGGGCTCGGAGTTCCGCTACTGCAACGAGTTCCTCTTTAAGGCCGACGCCCCGTTTGACGAGGACGAGTGCCTTAAGTTCCTAGGCTCCATGGGCGACTGTGAGCTGCTCGTGGGCGCCTATCCCGACTACAAGATCCATGTGCACTCCAACACCCCCAACCTGGTGCTCGAGCACATGCTGCAGCTCGGTCAGATCTATGAGGTCTTTATCCACAACATGGAGATGGAGGCCCACGACCGTACCGCCAAGATCCACGAGGATCAGGAAAAGGCCGCCGAGCCCGCCAAGGCGCTGGGCTTTGACGCCGTTGCCGCCGGTTCCGGCGAGGCCGACATCCTCAAGTCCCTGGGCGTCGACGTGGTCGTCTCCGGTGGCCAGACCATGAACCCCTCGACCGCCGACCTGCTGGGCGCGGTGGACCAGGTCAACGCGACCTCGGTCATCATCCTGCCCAATAACGGCAACATCCGCATGGCTGCCGAGGCCGCCGCTTCTGCTTGCACCGACAAGAAGGTCGCCGTCGTTCCCACCAAGACTGTCCCGCAGGCGTTCTCCGCGCTGTTCGCGGTCCTGCCCGATTCCGAGCTCGAGGATGCCGTCGCCGCTATGGTCGACGCCATCAGCGAGGTCCGCGATGGCGAGGTCACCCGTGCCGTGCGCGATTCCAGCGCCTCCGACGGCTCGCCTATTCACTCCGGTGACGTCATGGGTATCATTGCCGGCTCCATCGACGTGGTCGGCTCCGACGTGAAGCAGGTCACGCTCGACTGCATCAACCGCATGCAGGAGGAAGAGGAGGGCGACGCGCTGACGATTCTGGCTGGCGAGGAGCTGTCCGATGAGGCCTTCCAGGAGATCGTCGACGCCATCGAGGAGGCTCAGCCCGATCTGGAGATTGACGCCCATCGTGGCGAGCAGCCGCTCTATCCCGTGATCTTCTCGATCGAGTAGGCAACTGCCCATGTCCGAGCTGTGCTCCGTGCCGCGCGTCTCGGAGCGCTTTGCCCAGAGCAATGCGCTCGACGAGGATATCGCGCGACTCAAATATGTTTCGGGTAAACGTGAGGAGGCCCTTCGCCGTCTGGGAATTCGGACGGTGGGGGACCTCCTTCTCCATATCCCTCATCGATATCTCGACTTTACGCGCTCCTGGTCCATCGAGATGGCTCCCATCGGGACCGTGTGCACGATTGTCGCCACGGTCGATCGT
>CAJMPM010000094.1 GCA_905215225.1 uncultured bacterium | reverse complement strand
CCTGCAAATCGAGGACGGCGACCGCCTGATCCTGTGCTCCGACGGCCTTTCGAGCATGATTCCCGATAGCGATATCGAGAACATCGCCACGCAGTCCTCAACCGCGCAAATCTGCGTCGACAACCTAGTGGACGCGGCGCTTGCTGCCGGCGGCCACGACAACGTGACCGTAGTAGTCGTTGACCTGGTTGACGATGGCGTTATGCGCGAGGCGCAACGCGTGCGTCGCCGCAACGTTACTATCGCCGCCATCCTGGCCCTCGTCTTTGTGCTGGCAGCTGGCATCTGGGCCTACACGGGTGTCACCGGCTCGTACTACCTGGGTACCTACCAGGGCAATGTCGCCGTCTGGCGCGGCCTGCCCGGCAAGCCGCTCGGACGCAAGCTCCACTGGCTCGAAAGCGAAACCAGCATTAAGCTGTCCGACCTGCCCGAAGACACGCAAAACCGCCTCAAGGCGGGCATTCCGCAAACAAGTGTCGACGATGCGCAGGACACGATATCCAAGTACCGCCACCAGATCGACGAGGAGCAGACCCGCCAGGTGATCGACGCGCAAACGATCCGCAATAACACCGACCAGGGTTCGACCTCCGAATCGGATTCCGAGAATACCGCCGAACAGTCCGCCGAGGCCGAAGCCTCCGATAAGAATTAGAAAGGGAGTGCCGCTTATGAGTCGCCGTAATACCGAACTGCTCTTACTCATCGCCTCGGCGTTCCCCGTCATCCTGCTGTATGCGATGTACGTGCTCACCGCAGGCGCCGCCATCTCGTTTGAGACACTTGCCGTTCCGATCGGTCTCTTTGCCGCCTTCGCCGCGGCGCATATCGCCGTGCGCATTCTGGCACCCGGCGCCGACCCGGCCATCCTGCCCATCGTCTTTGTTCTTTCGGGCATTGGCATCACGTTTGTGACGCGCTTGGCGCCCACGCTCGCCATCTCGCAGCTCGTCATCCTGTTTATCTCGGTGGCGTTGATGGTAGGTACGCTTGCGCTGGTCAAAAACCTCGACGTGGTCATGCGCTACAAGTACACCTTTGGCATCATCGGCATCATCTTGCTGATGCTGCCCATCTTTATCGGCACCACGATCTCGGGCTCTAAACTGTGGATTCGCATCGCCGGCTTTACCATTCAGCCCGGCGAGTTCGCCAAGGTCTTTATCGTGCTGTTCCTAGCCGGTTACCTGGCCGAGAACCGCGAACTGCTCTCTATCTCCAACCGCAAGATCTTGGGTCTTAAGATTCCGCGTCTGCGCCTGCTGCTGCCGCTGTTCGCTGTCTGGGGTGTATGCCTGCTCGTCGTTGTCTTCGAACGTGACCTGGGCTCGGCCTTGCTGTTCTACACCATCTTCTTGCTGATGCTCTACGTTGCCACGGGTCGCTTCTCGTATGTCATCATCGGCCTTGTGCTCTTGGCCGTGGGGGCCGTGGGCGCTTACAAGTTCCTGTCGCACGTCCAGGTTCGTTTCCAGATCTGGGCCGATCCCTTTAAGGATGCACAGGGCCAGGGCTACCAGATTGTCCAGTCCCTCTTCTCGCTGGCCGACGGCGGCCTTGTTGGCGTCGGCATTGGCAACGGCATGGCCAACAACATCCCCGTCGTCGAGTCCGACTTTATCTTCTCGGCTATCGGCGAGGAGATGGGCCTTTTGGGCGGTGGCGCCGTTCTTATCCTGTTTATGCTCTTTGCCGTACGTGGCCTGACCACGGCAGCCCGTGCCAAGTCCGACCTTGCCGCCTTTAGCGCCACTGGTCTTACGGCCGCCATCAGCTTCCAGGCGTTCTTGATCGTTGGCGGCGTTACCCGCCTGATCCCGCTGACCGGCGTCACCCTGCCCTTTATGAGCCAGGGTGGCTCCTCGCTGCTGGCAAGCTTTATCATCGTCGCGCTTTTGCTGCGCGCCGGTGACGAGGCAACCGGTCGCGAGGCCGAGCTCACCGGCACCGGCACCATGGCCGCCATCACCGACGACCAGGTCGCCTCGGCGGCCTCCCCGGCTGGCACGCGCTTCGCCACCTCGTCTTCGCACAACCGCGGCAGCCACTCCGCCGGCTCGCGCATGCGCCGTCGCCTGCTCGACACGCCTGAATCCGGTGTGCTCGGCCGCGTTGCGCTCGCCAACCGTCTAACCCGCGCGGTGCTCGCCTTTACGGCGCTGTTCGCCATCCTTATCGGCAACCTCACCTATGTCCAGGTCATCAAGGCCAAGGACTATCAGGACATGCCGACCAACAACCACACCATCGCCCGCTCCAAGTACATCCAGCGCGGCTCCATCATCACGTCCGACGGCGTGACGCTGGCCGAGTCGCTGCAACAGGAAGACGGCACCTACGCCCGCTCCTACCCCAACGGAAACATGGCCGCTCACGTGGTGGGCTATGTAAGCCAGCAGTACGGCACCGCTGGTGTCGAGAGCGTCATGAACGAAACGCTCACCGGCTCCAAGGATTACTCCAGCTGGGACAACGCCCTCGCGTCGCTCGCGGGCCAAAACCAACCGGGCAACACCGCCAAGCTCACCATCGACTCGCGCATCCAGACGGCTGCCGAGCAGGCACTCAAGGGCTTTAAGGGTGCCGTGGTGGTTATGGATCCGCGCACCGGCGCGGTCCTCGCATGCGCAAGCTCGCCCACCTATGACAACACCAACATCGATGCCCTGATGCAGTCGGGCGGTGGCGAGGACGGCTCCATGTACGACCGCGCCATGGACGCTCTCTATACCCCGGGCTCGACCTTTAAGGTCGTCACACTCTCCGCGGCGCTCGAAACCGGCACCGCCAGCCTTACCAGCACGTACCAGGCGCCCGGCTCCATGGATATCGGCAACGCACCGGTCACCAATTACGCCAACGAGAGCTACGGTACCATCAGCCTGCAACAGGCCTTTGCCGTGTCGTCCAACGTCGTCTTTGGCCAGGTGGCCAACGAGATCGGCGCCAGCTCGCTCGTCCAGTTTGCCAACGCCTTTGGTTACGGCCAAAAGCTCGGTCAGGACCTGACCACCGCGGCCTCCATCATGGCCGACCCCTCGCTCATGACCGAGTGGGAAACCGCCTGGGCAGGCGCCGGCCAGCCTGTCGGCATGGACCACACGCCAGGTCCGCAGACCACCGTCATGCAAAACTGCGTGATAGCTGCGGCCATCGCCAACAGCGGCGTGGTCATGGACCCGTTCTTCGTGGCCCAGGTGCTCGCCCCCGACGGAACCGTGGTCAAGACCACGCAATCTCGCTCGCTCGGCCAGGCCGTCAGCGCCACCACGGCCGATCAGGTCAAGCAGGCCATGCTCGCGGTTGTCCAGTCCGGCACCGGCACCGATGCCCAGATTCCGGGCGTCAAGGTCGCCGGCAAGACCGGATCGGCCGAGACCGGCGGCACCAACGTCAACTCGATGTTCGTCGGCTTCGCACCTTACGATTCACCCACGGTCGCCATCTCGGTGGCCTTGGAGGATTACGACAAACACGACGTCGAGGCAGCCAAGATCGCCGGCATCGTCCTGACCGCGGCACTTGCCGCCCAAGGAGCGTGATGCCTGTGATCGAAGCGGATACTTGGGGCGCGCCGCGACCGATGAGCTAGCGGCAAGGCGCCACGCGGTCCCAGCGGCCATAGATTTGGTACTACACACATCGTTGAGCGAATAAGTTAGTTAGGAGCAGGAATGGAACAGAGGGTCCTCGGGGGAAGATACCTCCTCAAGGATAAGGTGGGAACAGGCGGCATGGCGACCGTCTATCGTGCACAGGACCAGGTCCTCGACCGCACGGTTGCCGTCAAGATCATGCTGCCGCAGTATGCCGGCGACGCCACCTTCGCCGCCCGCTTTAAGCAGGAGGCCCAGGCAGCAGCAGGTCTCTCCTCCCCCTATATCGTGGGCGTCTACGATTGGGGCAAGGACGGCGACACCTATTACATCGTCATGGAGTACCTGCGCGGCACCGACCTTAAGAGCGGCATCAAGAGCCACGGCGCCCTCGACCCCAAGAAGGTCGCCCAGATCGGCTCGCAGATCAGCTCCGCGCTTTCGGTCGCCCACAAGCACGAGATCATCCACCGCGACATTAAGCCGCAGAACATCATGGTGCTGCCCGACGGCAACATCAAGGTCATGGACTTTGGCATCGCGCGCGCAAAGAACAGCCACCTCACGCAAGACAACAACGTGCTAGGAACCGCCCACTACGTCAGCCCCGAGCAGCCCCGCGGACAGGACCTCGGCCCCACCTCGGATATCTACTCGCTGGGCGTCGTGATGTATGAGTGCGCCACCGGCCGCGTTCCCTTTGACGGTGACGACGCCATCTCGGTCGCACTCAAACAGGTCAACGAGCTGCCTATTCCGCCGAGCCAGATCAACTCCGGCGTCGACGCCGATCTGGAGCGCATCATCCTCAAGTGCATGGAAAAGGACCCGTCGAACCGCTTCCAGACGGCAGACGAGCTGCGCCAGGTGCTCAACAACTACCTGTCCGGCCGCGCCGTCAACGTCTCCGAGCCCACGCGCATCATCGGTGCCGCGGGCGACCTGGGCGCCACCAAGACCCGTGAGCTGTCTGACTCCACACGCGCTATGGTTCGCCCCGTATCGGGCGTAAGCGGACAGACCAACCCCCGCAGCGCCGTCTCGGGTTCCACCGGTTCCTACGAGGTCGATCAGCCCAAGTCCAACAAGAACAAGATTATCGCCGCCGTAGTCGCCGCAATCGCCGTGGTTGGCGTTGTGGTGGCCTTCGCCACCGGGCTCTTTGGGGGCGAGCAGGTTACGGTGCCCGATGTGCTTAACAAGGACCAGCAGACCGCTATCGAGCTGATCAAGGAGGCCGGCCTTGAGGTCGGAACTGTCGACCAGAGCTATAACGACGATGTCGACGAGGGCAAGGTTGCCGAGCAGACCCCCAACGGCAACACTAAGAAGCCCAAGGGCTCCAAGGTTAACCTGGTGATCTCCAAGGGCCCCAAGCCCTCCGAGAAAGTTGAGGTTCCGCAGCTCGTCGGCCTAACCAAGGACCAGGCCGAGGCCGCGCTGGCAAGCGTGGGCCTGAAGGGCAACGCAACCGAGGAGGCCAACGAGGCCGACGAAGGCCAGGTCTTTGAGCAGGGCACTGATGCCGGCAAGGAAGTCGAGAAGGGCACGACCATCTCGTACAAGGTCTCCAGCGGTCCTGACAACACCTCCGTCCACTTGACACGCGTAAGGGACAACAACAAAGACGTATTGTTCGCAGTCGAATACAGCGGGCCATACTGAGGATCCACAATGTTGATTTCCAACGAATATTTCTTACTGAGTTCACTCTCGCCGGAGAGAGTTACGGTAAAGGTCGTCTCATCTTCGACGTCTGCAAACTCAATCGGCGAAACAGTATACAAACCCTCTGTATTAGTCGTTATCTCTACCGGAACTACAATTGCTCCATCGGCATTGTTACGCTGTGCAACATAGGTAAATTTCAGTTCTGCTTCGGGGTCGATTTCCAAATCACCGGTATACTCCTGGTTCTCCGGAAAATAGACATCATAGCAGTTCGTGGTTTCCGGTCCGCCCGGCTCCCAGTTATCGTCTTCTGCGCACGAAACGGCAAGCGCACTGAGCGGCAGGAGCATCGCACACAATAATTTTTTCAATGTTTTCATATAATATACATTTATTTAATTAACACTTTTCACGCAACAATTATTTACCGTCCCACAAGTACGCATCGACAGTACCAGACGGGTCTGGATTGTTGGTATCGGTTAACGCCTTATTATCTTCTGCCTCGTAGCCGTTGATACATACGTTGAACCAAAGTGCGAGACCAATGATATTGAATCGTGCGGATTCGATATGGTTGGTTCCGGTAAATCCGCGATTAATCTGCAAAATGTCCGGACAACGCTTGTAATCGAAGAACATGATACCCTCACCCCAGAATTCGATACGCTTCTGGAACAAAACCTCACGGACAAGCGAATTACCGGTAAGCGATGTCGTGTACTGCGGATTACGTGTCTTCACGATATCGATGAGCGAAGCGGCTGAATTATCCAAACGAGCATCGCATTCGGCGATAATGAATTTCATCTCCTCCATACGCATCATTGGGAAATCGACTGCCGCACCGGTCAGATACTCGTTGGAGTTACCCTGACCCGGACGGAACTTGACAGACGTGAGATCCGGCATTTTCGACGGTCCTGCATAGGAACCCGAAGCCGGAAGGAACGGA
>CAJMPM010000093.1 GCA_905215225.1 uncultured bacterium | reverse complement strand
CGCGAATGTGGCAGGGCCCGTGGAACGGTCGGCCGTCCTGATACCCCACGCCCACGCGCGCCCCCTCGTCGAGCAACCACTGAATATCGCGGCCATGCTCGCGGCACCACTCGGTGCAGTCCAGAAACACCATGTACGTGCCC
The DNA here is from genome assembly GCA_905215225.1 of uncultured bacterium. Lineage (GTDB taxonomy): Bacteria > Actinomycetota > Coriobacteriia > Coriobacteriales > Coriobacteriaceae > Collinsella. The sequence continues at coordinate 6,086 of CAJMPM010000093.1, read as the reverse complement.
TGCGGACGCGAATAGGACACGCCCTCAAAATGCTCGTCCACGTAATTGCAGAAGTACTCGATATTGCCGGCAAGCACCTGGTTGAGCTCGTCCACCCACTCGTAGCCTTGCGGCTGGTAGGCACCGATAAGCGCGTGCATGGAGAGGACGTTCATCTCGTTGTAGTGGGTCTTGCTAGACACGGCGCACACGCGGTCGCGCAGCGTCTCGTTATAGATGATGTGGTAGCTGCCGACCAGGCCCGCCAGGTTGAACGTCTTGCTGGGCGCGTAGAGGGCAACCGTGCGCATGCGGGCATCCTCGCTCACCGACTGCGTCGGGATATGCTTGTGCCCCGGCAGGATGATATCGGACCAAATCTCGTCCGAGATCACCACGCAATCGTGCTGGCGATAGATGTCCATGGCGCGCTCGATCTCGTCACGCTCCCATACGCGGCCGCAGGGAGTGTGCGGCGAGCAGAACACCGCGGCGTGGATGTGGTTTTGGGCGAGCTTTCGCTCCATGTCCTCAAAGTCCATACGCCACACGCCCTGATCGTCGAGCTTAAGCGGGCTGTGGACGATGCGATAGCCCGCGGCCTCGATGGACTTGGTAAAGCCGATGTAGGTGGGGCTGTGGACCAGCACCGCATCGCCCGGCTGGACATACGCGCGCAGCGTCGACACGACACCGCCCAGCACGCCGTTTTCGTAGCCGATATGCTCGGGGAGCAGGCCTTCGACGCCATTACGGCGGCTCTGCCATTCGATGATGCGGTCGAAGTACTCGTTGCGCGGATTGAAATAGCCAAACATGGGGTGCTGGGCACGCTGAATGATGTGTTCCTGGACCGTGGGCACCGTGGCAAAATTCATGTCGGCCACCCACATGGGAATGCGGTCGAAGCCCTCGTCGGGTGCGTTCGGAGCCATGCCGGGGATCTCGCCCCAAGAGTCAACGGCAATGGAGTCCATGCCGTGGCGGTCGATGATTGAAGTGAAGTCGTATTTCATGCTGGACTCCCGTGCAGAGCAGAATGATTCGGTAGGCGTTATTGTCCACCAGCGTGGGCAGTTTTGGCGCGGGGTTTGGCGCTTAATTTGACGGGTGCGGACGAATGGCTGGTTAGTCTCGCGCGTCGTTGACGGCGACTACGGTTAGCTGGGTTTCAACGACCGCAAACGATATGTCGAGCCCGGCGTAAGCCAAGTGATAAACGCGGTTTGGCTCGTGCTTGCTGCCCGCGCGGCGCGGGTCTTGGCAAAGGACCTCGACCAAGCCGGGGAGCTTTGCGGGCGGGACCATATCTTGCAGTGCTTGCGGAAACTCAACATCGAGCTCTTGCCACGGAGCATCCTCGATCCAGCCGCCGGTCGCATCCGGGTGACAGTCCGCAAACGGAATGTAGGGCTTAATGTCGTAGATGGGCGTGTCATCGCGCAGATCGGCCCCCAGCACATGGATGATGGGGCCATCGTCGGTGAGCTCGACACGATCGAGCCTGACGCAGGTGAGCCCGATGGGATTAGGGCGAAACGGACTGCGCGTGGCAAATACGCCCACGCGCTCGGCTCCGCCCAGACGCGGCGGGCGCACGGTCTTCGACCACTTGACGTTGGTGCCGGACCTGTCCTGCGACTTGGCATCGGCAGCTATGTCCTTAGCCGTGCCGCCGGGCGTTCCGTTTTCGAAGCGCCACAGCAGCCACAGGTGAGAGAAGGAGTCTAGACCCTCAACCGCTGCATTGGAGGCAAATTCCGGCTCAAACACGATGCGTCCCTGCAGATGAGGCGCCAAAAAGCTGTTGCGCGGAATGCCGAACTTCTGCGGCAGGTCGGTATGTATGTGTGCGATAGGTTCCATGCCGGTCATTGTACGGCATGGAGGCGTGGGGCGTTGCGCGCAATTCTTCGCCGCGGTCCCCCGTCGTGCAACCAACGGTTGCTTGGAAGGGCGCCTGCTGCCGCGTATGCTTAAGCCATCAACCAGCAGAAAGGAGCCGTTATGGCCTTTGCAGAAAAGCTCATCGCTGTCCGTCGCGCCCATCACCTTACCCAGGAGCAGCTCGCCGCCAAGCTCTTCGTCACACGCCAAGCCGTCAGCCGTTGGGAACGCGGCAAGGTCACACCGGGCATCGACATGATGAAGCTCATCGCCGCCGTGACCGACGAGCCCCTGTCTCACCTGCTCGAAATGCCCGAGCACTATTGCCAGAGCTGCGGCATGATACTCACGCCCGACGACTGCGGTACCGATGCTGCGGGCGCCGCGACCGATCATTACTGCAAGTGGTGCTACGACCACGGCAAGTACACCTACGACACCACCATGGAGGCAATGATCGAGGATTGTGCCCCGCGGCTGGCACAAAACACCGGCATGTCACTCGACGAAGCCGTCTCGCTCATGGGCGGCGTCTTGCCGCAACTGGAACGCTGGCGCGCCGTGCAGGAAAACGAGGAGCGCTACGGTGCCGAGGCGCGGGCGCGCTATGGTGACGAGGCGATCGACGCAGCAAACGAAACGTTACTGGACATGGATCCCGAGACATGGAACGACATGAAGGAACTTGAACGCGCTATTCTGGGTCAGCTTTCGATTGCCATGGGCATTGGCGACCCAGAGAGCAACGAAGCCCGCAAGCTTGTCGCGATGCATCGTCGATGGATTGGCCTTAACTGGGGGCACGAGCCCCAAGACGAGGCGTACCTGGACCTCGCCCACGGTTATCTTGCCGACCAGCGCTTTGTTGGCTACTACGACAAGCCCTGCGGCACCGGAGCCACGGCGTTTCTGGTCCAGGCCATCGAGTCGTCGTTGACGCGCGCATAGACCGCGGCGGCTTTGGGTATTTCAATCAAAACCGCAACCGATTGGAGACCTATGGCTACTAATCATGAGCTCGTGCTCTACGTTATGACCGGCTGCCCGTATTGCATAAAGGTCAAGCGCTTTTTGGCCGATAGCGGCGTGACCATTCCCGAACGCAATATCTCGACCGCCCCCGATGCCGAGCAGACGCTCATCGCCGTCGGCGGAAAACGCCAGGTTCCCTGCCTGTTCATCGACGGCAAGCCGCTCTACGAATCGAGTGACATCATCGCGTGGATACGGAAGAACCTGCTCTAGTGCAACATAGTCATCGGGGACGTTCTTAGATGACTAGTCGTTAAAGAACGCCCCCGATGACTAACTAGCCGTGGAAGCAGGCTATGGGTGCGAGTGGCTGCTCGCGAAAGACGCGCTCGACGGCAGCGCGGTATTCGTCGACCTTTTTGGTCTTGCGTACGATCTTGTGGACGGTAGCGGGATCAGCGAAAGCGCACTTGGCGTAGAACCACCACTCCTTCATGCGGAAGACCGCATTGCCGCCAATCTCTTCTGCATATGCCGCAAACAGCGTGTCGTGGAAACGCTGCAGTTCGGCTGCCGTGGCAGCAGGACCGCCGTTGATCATGCGGGCCAGAGCGGGGTTCGCGAGCAGGCCACGCCCCAACATCACATGGCGCGTGCCGGGATAGGCCTCCACCAGCGCATCCATATCCTCAAGATCAAAAATATCGCCGTTATAGGCAACCGGGAACGGCGCACGCTCCAGCGTCTCGCCATAAAACTCTTTGCGCGGCGAGCCCGTATAGCGGTCCTTTTGCACGCGCGGGTGCACAATCAGCTCTTCCAGCGGCATGTGGCAATACAGATCGAGCACGCGCTCGTATTCGTCGTCGCTCTCCAGCCCCAGCCTGGTTTTTACCGACACCGGCAACGGCGAACGTTCGCACACATCGTTCAAGAACACCTCGAGCTCGTCGAGATTGCGCAAGAAACCCGAGCCCTTGCCCTTGGCGACAACCGTTCCCGAAGGGCAACCCAGGTTGAGATTGACCTCGCGATAGCCCATGTCGGCGAGCACCTGTGCCGCCCACACAAACTCGTCCGCGTTCTTGGACATCAGCTGAGGCACTACGTTGAGCCCCTGGTTATTGGCAGGATCGATCTCCTTAAACGCCTTGCCGCCAAAGCGGTTTCCCACCCGCGGCGGCGGCAAAAACGGCGTGTAATAACAATCGAGCGCACCGAAGCACTCCGCATGCACGCGACGGAACACATGCCCGGTAATCCCCTCCATGGGGGCCAACGATAGAATCATCAACATCTACTCTCAGATCAATGCGGCAAAGGGGCTGTCCCTTTGTCACATGCATTATGCCTTGTGTTCCAGATGATTCACAAGGCAGAGGTAGCAGCTTGACGGTAATCGTCCTTCCATCCGGCGCCTCACGCAACGAAGGTGAATGTTTTTTCGCGAAGTGAACGAGTGAAATCGGACCACCGATGCATCGACACTTTTGGAGAGCCATTTCCTGCGGTTTTGTCGCTCAAATCCTGCGGTTTTTGCATCCAAAAGTGCGAATGCTACAGGGGTCCAGAATAGGTCGCTCACTTCTCGTAAAACCATTCACCTTCGATTTACTAATGCTCACGAATGGCAAGATCGCAGCGATTGCGCTCATCATGGCATTCGTCGCATGTCTGCTGATCCTGCCACTCCAAATGATCAACGACATTGTGTTTCGCCAAAGGGAACTCCAGCCAGCGTGCTCGCCACACAAGCTGCCGGCCGCTTGCTCAAGAACGGCGATAACACTCTCGCGCGCAACCTGGGCGGCGCCGCCGAGCAGCTTGCCATCGCGCAAGATGCCTTGGAGCCCGCGTGCGAAAGCGTCGCGGATTAGCCTTATGCTTTCTGCAAAGAAGAGCTAGGAGGCTGCACCCTGGTTGCCGCTCGCGAACGCCGCCAATATAGCGAGGTCTAATACTTTTCCGAGAAGTGAACGACCGTTTTTGGACCCCCGAAGCATCGACATTTTTAGGCATCAAAACCGCAGGATTTGACTGACAAAACCGCAGGAAATTGCATCTCAAAAGCGTCGATGCTTTGGGGGTCCGTTTTTACTCGTTCACTTCTCGGAAAAGTATTAGACCTCGAATTCACAAGCCGCTCAATGTGACAAAGGGACCGTCCCTTTGTCACATTATTCGGAGCACAGGGCTTCCACGGGGTCCTTTTTGGATGCACTGCGGGCCGGCAGCAGGCCAGCGACAACCGTCAGCAGCACTGAAATCGCGATGAGCACCAGCGCATCCTGCACTGGCAGGCTCATCAGATTGGGTACCTGCTTGGCAGCAAGTGCCCAGGCATTAACCGGAAAGCTCACGGCCACCACAACGACAATGGCAAAGACGCCGGCGATGAGGCCCTCGATAAAGGTCTCGGCATTGAATACGTTGGCCACGTTGCGCTTCGACGCGCCGATCGCGCGCAGAATGCCAATCTCCTTTTTGCGCTCCAGCACGCTGATGTAGGTGATGATGCCGATCATGATGGAGCTCACCACCAGACTGCTACTCACGAACGCGATCAGCACCAAGCTGATGGTGTTCACGATGTCGGTCACCGAACCCATGATGATGCCCATGTAGTCGGTGTACGAGATTGCCTGCTCATCGTTGCCGGCAGCTTTGACCTGCTTGTTGTACGCATCGATGTGATCGAGCACGCGCTCCTTGGCCTCAAAGTCGCGCGGGAAAATCTTAACCGAGATGGGGTCTGTCTCGTCCGCATAGCCCAACGTGATCAGATTGTTGTCGTAGGTGAGCTTCGAAGCCTTGGCATAGCTCATCATGAGCGAACTCAGGTCCTCGGCGTCCATGTTGAAGTGGATGGCACGAGCAAAGGCGCTCGCATCCACGTGCATGGCGCTCGCCAGGTTGGCAAAACTCGACGACATCTGCGTCGCCATCTGGTCCATGAGCCCTGCCGCGCCCGCCTTGAGCTGGGACGATACCGTCGACGCTACCTGCTCGCTGATTGCCTTCATCACCTGATCCATAGCCTGCTGCAGATACGGAGCCAGCTGCTTTTGCACATAGTCGGTCATCGCCTGCTGCAGGCGCTCGGCCAGGGCATCGCCGCCGAGGGCCTTCAGCCGGGCCAGGATTTGCTGGGCTGCCGTATCACTCTCAAGATACGTCGAGAACGCGGTGGTAAGCTTTGACGCGTCCTTAAGATCATCGGGCGTCAGCGCCTTAAACTGGTCAGACTG
>CAJMPM010000092.1 GCA_905215225.1 uncultured bacterium | reverse complement strand
AGCCACCCTCGATGGTGAAGAGGCCCATGTCGGACCAGCCGTGCTCGTCGTCGCCGATCAGCAGGCGCGTGGGGTTGGCAGAAAGCGTGGTCTTGCCCGTGCCGGACAGGCCAAAGAACACGGCAGTCTCGTGCGTGACGGGATCCATGCTGGCCGAGCAGTGCATGGGCAGCACGTCGTCCTCGACGGGCAGTAGGTAATTCATGACGCTGAAGATGGACTTTTTGATCTCGCCGGAGTAGCCGGTGCCAGCGACCAGAATCACGCGTTCCTGGAAGTTGATGACCACGGCGGCGCTGGAGTTGAGGCCCTTGATGGCGGGGTCGCACTGGTAACCGGGCGCTGCGAGCACGCAGAAGTCGGGCGCACCGGTGCGCGCGATTTCGCGGGCGAGCGGACGGGCGAGCATCTGCTTTATAAAGAGTGCCTGGCTGGCACGCTCGCAGGCAACGAGCAGTCGACGCGTGTGGTTGCGGTCGGCGCCTGCCATGCCGCGGGTGACGAACACGTCGCGCTCGTTGAGATAGTCGACGATGCCGGCCTTGATGGCCTCATAGCTCTCGACGGACAGTGGGCGGTTGACCGCACCCCAGGCGATCTAGTCGTGAACATCGGGGGTGTCAACGATAAAACGCTCGTTGGGCGACCGACCAGTGCGCTCCCCCGTCTCGATCACCAGTGCGCCGTTGGAGGCCATGCGGCCTTCGTTGCGGCGGATGGCATGCTCGACGAGCTCGGCTGCCGGCAGGTCCACCAGCAGACGGGGTTGATTCTCGGCGGGATCTTCAACGAGCGTAATACCAAAGTTGGACAGAACTTCTGCAGGGGTAACACCAGGCATGGGGCCTCCTTTAAAAACGCGACACGTGGACGCGACGCGCACTTTACTCACGTAAAGCCCGTTGTACCCGATATGCAAAAACGTTTTTGCGGCAAGGGCGGCAAGCCCGCCCAACGGTCAAAAATCGCAGGCAAGCGGCCCAGTCATTGGGGACGTTCTTAAACGACTAGTCATTGGGGACACTCTTGAACAGGCAACATCCAAGGAGTGTCTCCGGATGCCGGCACTTAGGGACGTTCCCAAAGTGCCGGCACATAAGGAACGTCCCTAAGTGCCGACTACAGCGGCAGGCCTTGGCCGAGCATGGCTATGGCGCTCATCAGGACCAGCATGCCGGCAGCGTAGGGTAGCACTGCGCCCAGGAGCTCGGCGTCCTTACCGCGCACGTGCACGGCGGCAAAACCAATGGCGAGGGTCTGTGGCGAGATCATCTTGCCGGCGGCGACACCCAGGGCGTTCAACGCAACCATCCAGTAGTCGCTCACACCCAGCGCCGAAGCGGCCTGGCTCTGAATGGGACCAAACAGCATGCCCGACGATGTGCCCGAACCGGTCACGAACGCACCGACGGCACCGATCCACGGGGCCAGAATCGGGTACAGCCCACCGGCGACCGCAATGCAAAACGCGCTGATCGAAGAGATCATGCCCGCATAGCCCATCACCTTGGCACAGCCCAGCACCGAAAGCATCGCGATTACCGTCGGCATCATCTGCTGCACAGTCGCGGCCAGCACCTCGCCCATCATGCGCGGCGAAGCCCCCTGAATGGCGCCGCCGATAAACGCGGCCAGGAAGATCCAAACACCCGGCGTGTTAATCCACGAAAACGTGAGCGTGCCGGGGTTCTCGCCGCAATACACCTGCACGTGACTCGCAAAGGGCGTAAGCGCGGCATGCACGGCGGGCACCAGGTTGGACGTACCGAACAGCAGTACAAAAATCAGGATGAAACACGACCAGGCAGAAAGCGCCGACTTAGCGGTGAGCTGCTCACCGGCCTCGATATTCATGTGAAAGCGCGCGTCCAGGTGACCGGACTTCTCGGCGCGCATGGCAAGCGCGGCGGTCAGCGCGAGCGACACGATGGAGCCCACGACCACGGCAAGCTCGGGGCCCACAAACATAGCGACGACCAGGGCAGCGCCGACAAAGGACGCGCCAGAGAGCAGCGCGATACCGGCCACGCCGTGCAGGCGCTCGCCTACGCTCGCAACATCGCCTTGATCGTCGGTCACGCGGCCCGCAACCAACACGATGAGCAGCGGCATCACCACAAAGAACGGTGCGAGCTGCACCAGCTGAACGGTCGCCAGGTGCAGGGAATCCAGACCCACCAGGTCGGCAACGGACACCGTGGGGATGCCGATGGAGCCGTAGGGCGTGGGCACGCCGTTGGCCAGCAGGCAGATCAGCACGGCAGGCACGGCCTCAAAACCAAGGCCCGCGAGCATGCCGGCGGGAATGGCGACAGCGGTACCAAAGCCAGCCATGCCCTCCATAAAGCCGCCGAAGCACCACGCCACGAGCAGCGCCAGCAGACGGCGATCGCTGCTGATGGAGGTGATCATGCTGCCGATCACGTCCATGGCGCCCGTGCGAACGCAGAGGTTATACGTAAAGACGGCGGCGATAATCACCAACACGATGGGCCACAGCGCCATCAAAAAGCCCTCGAGCGAGGCCGTGGCTATCTGCGCCACCGGCAAATGCCACCACGCAAAGGCGAGCACGCACGAAAGAACAAACGAACCAATCGCGGCTTTCCAGGCCGGCCATTTAAAGCACAGCAGCATCACGACAAGCCAGATGATAGGCACAAGAGCCAGCAAAAATGCGGCGACGTCCATGTGTAAAAGCTCCTTGGTACCGCGAGGGCGGCATCGGGGGTGTCATAAAACTTGAACAGGATACCGCACGCTTACCGACAATTTTCTGCCGCCTGCCGAAATATTGAACAATCCGTTCAAAAACACGAGCAAACACCGCCGCGTCTATACTAGAGCGCAGCAATAGAAAGGACTCCGCCTTGAGCATCACGCCCCTCGATAGCATCCGCCGCGCCATCGCCCGCCGCAATGGCGTCGCCGACCCCGCCGTATCGGGCGGGGCGCACGGGCAGGGCGGACGCATCGAGAACGGCCTGTTCCCCGCATCGCACACCGCCGAGGAGCTCGCACGAATCCAAGAGCTGAGCCAGCGTAACGCCGGCGGTCCCGACAGCAACCAGGCCACACGCCGTCGCCGCGAGCGCGATCGCCAGCCCGGCCCCATCCACCGCATGGTCAATGCCTGGTGGAACCGCCTGCTCGGAGCCGTCTACGGCGGCGGCTTCTCCACGCAAGAAGCCGAGTACGAAGATCATGCCACCCGTCGCGACTACCTTTGGAATACCCTGGGCACCGCCGTATGGGGCATGGCGTTTCCTCTGCTCACCATCGTGTCCACGCAGCTCGTGGGCGCCGAGGAAGCCGGCAAGTTCTCCATTGCGTTTGTCACCGGCACGCTCATCATGATCGCGTGCAACTACGGCGTGCGCAATTTCCAGGTCTCGGACATCGACGAGAAGGCGTCCTTTGCCTCCTACCAGCTCAACCGCTGGCTTTGCGGAGCATTCGCGCTGGCCTGCGGCCTTGCATACAGCAGTGCCCGCGGCTACGACGCGCAGATGGCAACGATCGGCCTGGGCGTCTACCTGTATAAGGTGATCGACGGCGTGGCGGACGTGTACGAGGGCCGCCTGCAGCAGGCCGATAAACTCTACCTGGCCGGCATGAGCCAAACGCTGCGCTCCGTCGGCGTCATCGCGGTCTTTAGCGTGGCGCTGTTCCTTACGCGCAGCATGCCCATCGCGGCCATGGCCATGGGTGTCACCGCCATCGTCTCGCTCGTGCTGGTCACCGCGCCGCTTGCCCTGCTCGAGACCGAAAAATCGCGCCGCGTGAGCCTGCGCGAGGTCGGCCACCTGTTTGTCCAGTGCGCCCCGCTCTTTGGCGCACTGTTCCTGTTCAACCTCATCGAGAGCATGCCCAAGTTTGTGATGGAAGGCACGCTGGCCTACAAATATCAGCTGTACTTTAATGCCCTGTTCTTTCCGGCGCAGGCTATTTTGCTGAGCATTGGATTTGTCTATAAACCGCAGCTTTTGCGTCTGTCGAGCATTTGGGCGAACCCGCGCAAACGCCGCCGTTTTGACTTAATTATTGTCGCCGTCATGGCGCTGATCGTGGTCATCACCGGCGCATGCGCCGCGTTTATGGAAGGCCCTGGCATCCCCATCATGAGCTTTATGTACGGCCTCAGCTTTGAGCGCTACCGCACATTGGCGCTGCTGATGGGCGTCGCCGGCGGCGTAACCGCGGCCATCGATTTTATCTACGCCATTATCACGGTGCTGCGCCACGCCGGCGACGTCACCAAGATTTACCTCATCTGCTTTGCCGTGAGCGTGGTGCTCCCGGTGATCCTGATCAACCTGCTGGGCCTGATGGGCGCCGTCGTGAGTTACCTGGCTATCATGGCCCTGCTGCTGGTGCTGCTAATTGTCGAGTACGCCCACATCCGCCACCGCAACGAACGCGCCCGCAACCCATCCGGCGCCTAATTAGCTGCCCCCGGTCACCGGAACTCGCCATCGAATCACCCCGGCTGGGGTCTCGTTGCGGACAATATGCATCACGCAAAACAAAGTGAGTAGACTTTTACCGAATCCCCGACCACACCGACAATGCACAAGTCTGTGACCTGCGGTTTTATTGAGGCAAATATGTTGGGTGCTCGGCATTTCCAAAAAAGTCTACTCACTTAGCCAGCGGGCAGCCAAATGATTATTTAAGGCTCTGTTAGACCAGGATTGACATGCCGACCTGCCGGCTAACTCGCCGTCTCCCCGTCGGGCGCCGGCGTCTTGACCCTCATCTCGAACGGCATCCCGCCCTCCCGGACGAGCGCCCTGAGGAACGCATTGACGGCGGTGGACATGGACAGGCCGAGCTCGTCCAGGATGGCCGTGGCCTCCTTCTTGACCTCCGGGTCGATGCGGATCGTCGTGGCCGGTATGTTCGACGGCATGGCCTCACCCCTCCTCGTGTATCGCGGTGCGACCATTCTACCGCCTCTATGCGGCGGGCGCGGCCCAGTAGTCCATGTAGGGCGGCTCCACGTTGAACATGTCGCGGACGCGGCTCCTGCAGACGCCGTGCGCGAGCTGCCGCGCGACCGTGCGCCCGGCGGCGCCGGAAGCGGTCGCCATGAAGGTCCGGCACCACCTGAACCAGGCGAGGTAGGCATCGAGGTGCTTCGTCGACACGCCCTTGAACGGCTCCATGAAGGCGCCGAGGAGCGAGTGGACGGTGTTGATCCGGTTGATGGTTCCCCCGGAGCGGTCCTTGGGGTCGTAGGCCGCGTGCGCGGCGACCTCGAGTTCCGCGAGGACATTGACGTAGACGGCCGCCCTGTCGGTCGCGACGACCGAGCCGGCCGCGATGCGGCCCCTCAGCGCGTCCATGGCGCGCTCCCTCGAAAGGGCGCCCCGCCCCGTGACCTCGAGGAACGTCTCGTTCGCGTCGTTCACGCCGGTCAAGACGCAGCTCCGCTCGCGCGACAGCCCGCGCCTGTGCACCTGCTTGCCGCGGTGCCGGGAGGGGCGCGGCATCGTGAACGACCCCTTCGCGTGGTTGCCCTTGAACGACTCGGGGAAGTAGGTCTCGTCGAGCTCGCAGCCGCAGCCCCGCTCGACCCTGAACGAGGGGGAGTAGGCCGAGAGGCACTCGATCAGCCTGTGGCGCATGGTGTAGGCGGTCTTGAGGCAGACGCGGCAGCGCCTCGCGCACTCGCGCAGGGGCAGCATGAGCACGAAGCACTCGGCGTAGGCCATCCAGGTCTCCTTCGGGAGCCTGCTCGTCCCCAGGATGCGCTCGCTGCCCATGCCGAAGGTCCTGCCGCAGCCCCGGCAGAGGTAGCGCTGCTCGCCGTTCTTCGATTTGCCCTTCTTCACGACCGCGACGGACCCGCAGCGCGGGCAGCGTTCGATTTCGTAGGCGGAGCCGGCCGCGTCGTCGAACGCCGCCGCGCGGATCACGTCCCTGACGGACTCGATCGCGCGGCGGCGCTCGGTCTTGCTGAGGTTCGCCATGGCCATCTTGAAGTTGAGGGCCAGGTCTTCGGCGTTCATGCTGGCACCATCAACGCGGTCTACGGGGTCAACGATATGGCACCGTGGGGACACATGTATGTCAATCCTGGTCTAACAGAGCCTTATTTAATCCCCGTCCCAGAGAAATCAATTAGCGGGCAGAAGGGCAAAAATAGTCAAAAAAGCCCCGTCCCAAATTAGCTACCACTTGCACCGACTATTCGCCCGGGTTGATGTTCGCGTAGAACTCCGCCCCGTCGTCCAGGCGCAGGAT
>CAJMPM010000091.1 GCA_905215225.1 uncultured bacterium | reverse complement strand
AAAACCGGTCTAGATGTTACAGATCGAGATGTTCGGATTGGCCTGGATGGTTTGTCTCGACCTGTAACATCTACTCGGTAAAACGGGGTCTAGTTGTTACAGATCGAGACAAAACCCCAGCCCCGCGAGACAATATCTCAATCTGTAACAGTAAGGGGTCAAAAACCTCTCTAGATGTTACAGATAAAGACATTTGAGTTGACCCCGGGCAGTCTGTCTTGATCTGAAACAGTTAGAGGTCATTTTCCCTGCTAGATGTTACAGATTGAGACATTGAGTTTCCTGCCAACTGTTTGTCTTGATCTGTAACAAATACTCGGTAAAACGGGGTCTAGTTGTTACAGATCGAGACAAACCCCCACCCCGCGAGACAACATCTCAATCTGTAACAGTAAGGGGTCAAAAACCTCTCTAGATGTTACAGATCAAGACATTTGAGTTGCCCCCGGGCAGTCTGTCTCGATCTGTAACAGTTAGAGGTTATATCTCCCGCTAGATGTTACAGATTGAGACATTGAGTTTATTGCTGAAGGTTCGTCTCGATCTGTAACATCTGGAATCCAAAAACCGGTCTAACTGTTACAGATGGAGACAAACTCAAACCTCTCAAAACAAAATCTCAATCTGTAACAGTTAGAGGTCATTTTCCCCGCTAGATGTTACAGATCGAGATATTGATTTGCCGCCGGAGAGTTTGTCTCATTCTGTAACAGCAGCTCGGCAAAAACTGGGCTAGATGTTACAGATTGAGACGAAGGGCGGGGATGGTGCACCAACCCGGCAGCCACCCTCATCTGTAGCGAAATGTCATACATTTCTTTCTGTACTGGACACCCCCAGGGGGTATGGGTGTATAGTATCGGCAGGTTAACAATTCCAACACCGAACCACAGAAAGGAGAAGCCATGGCTCAAGATAAGTTCGACGTGGGCGGCATGACATGCGCCGCCTGCCAGGCGCACGTGGACCGCGCCGTGAGCAAACTCGACGGCGTCCAAAGCGTCGCGGTCAACCTGCTCGCCGGCTCCATGATGGTCGACTATGACCCCGCGCAGGTCTCCCCCGACGATATCTGCACCGCCGTCGACCGCGCGGGCTACTCGGCCTCACTTGTCGATGCGGGCACCGGTACCGCCGGCTCAAACGGCAGCACGCAAGCCAGGTCCGGCGCCGCCCATATGGAGTCGCCGACCAAAAAGCTGGAGGCCACCGCCTCTGCCATGCGCACCCGCCTCATCGTCTCGATCGTATTCCTTATCCCACTGTTCTACATAGGCATGGGGCACATGCTTGGTTGGCCGCTGCCTGGTGTCTTCACCGACCATACCCACAGCATGACGCTCGCCCTCACCGAGCTCGTCCTGCTCATCCCCATCGTCTATGTCAACGACGCGTACTTTATCAACGGGTTTAAATCGCTCGCGCACGGCGCGCCCACCATGGACGCCCTCATCGCCGTGGGCGCCACCGCTTCCATCGCCTGGTCGCTCTATGCCATGTTCATCATGGCCGACCAATTAGCCGCGGGTCAGGTCCACGAGGCCATGATGACAGGCATGGACAATCTGTATTTTGAGAGCGCGGGCACGATCCTGTCGCTCGTCACCGTGGGCAAATACCTCGAGACGCGCAGCAAGTCCAAAACCGGCGGCGCCATCGAGGCGCTGATCGACCTGGCGCCCAAGACTGCGACCGTCGTGGCGGAGGACGGCAGCGAGACCACCGTCGACGTCGACAGCATCCTTCCCGGCCAGGTCCTACGTGTGCGCCCCGGCGAGTCCATCCCCGTCGATGGCGTGGTGCTCGAAGGCAGCTCGGCCGTGGACGAGAGTGCGCTCACCGGCGAGTCCATCCCCGTGGAAAAGGCCGCCGGTGACACCGTTAACGCCGCCACGGTCAACCGCACCGGATCGTTTACCTTCCGTGCCACACGCGTGGGCGCCGACACGTCGCTTGCCAAGATTATCCAGCTCGTCGAGGACGCCAACACCACCAAGGCGCCCATCGCCCGCATGGCCGACAAGGTCGCCGGCGTGTTCGTGCCCGTGGTGTTCGCGATCTCGGCCGTGACCTTTGTGGTGTGGATGGCACTGACCGGCAGCATAAACGAGGCGCTCACCTCCGCCGTGGCGGTGCTGGTGATCAGCTGTCCGGGCGCACTCGGCCTGGCCACGCCCGGCGCCATTATGGTGGGCACCGGCAAGGGCGCCGAAATGGGCATTCTGTTTAAGAGCGCCGAGGCGCTGGAGAACCTGCGCAGCGTGAGCACCGTGGTGCTCGATAAGACGGGTACGGTCACCCGCGGCAAGCCTGCCGTGACCGATATCGTGGTAGCCACGCGCGCCGACGGATCGCCCGCCATGAGCGAAAAGGCACTGCTCAAGCTGGCCGCCGCGTTGGAGCGCTCGAGCGAGCACCCGCTGGCCGAGGCGATTATGGCCGAGTGCGAGGCGCGCGGAATCGTCGCGCGCATGGTCGAGGACTTTGCCGCCGTGCCCGGTCGTGGCGTTACGGCGCGCGAGGGGCAAAACGCCATTGCAGCCGGCAATGTACGCCTGATGGACGAGCTGGACGTTACCGTGCCCGTTGGCCTTGCCGAGCAATTTGCCACCGAGGGCAAAACGCCGCTGTTCTTTGCCAAGAACGGCGAGCTCGTCGGCACCATTGCCGTGGCTGACGAGGTCAAAGAGACGAGCGCCGAGGCCATCGCCGCGCTCCGCAAGCTCGGTGTCGACGTGCGCATGCTCACCGGCGACAACCGCGTGACGGCCGAGGCCATCGCCTGCCGCGTGGGGCTGAGCAGCGAACAAGTCATCGCCGACGTCCTGCCCGCTGACAAGGAACGCCACGTGCGCGAGCTGCAGGATGCGGGCGGCAAGGTCGCCATGGTGGGCGACGGCATCAACGACTCCCCCGCTCTGGCGCGTGCCGACGTGGGTCTGGCCATCGGCACCGGCGCCGACATCGCCAAGGAAGGGGCAGATGTGGTGCTCATGCGCAGCGACCTCATGGACGTCGCCCGCGCCATCGAGCTTTCGCGCGCCACGATTCGCAACATCAAGCAGGACCTGTTCTGGGCGCTGTTCTACAACGGTATCGGCATTCCGCTCGCCGCGGGCGTGTTCTTCCCGCTCACGGGATGGCAACTCTCGCCGATGTTTGGCGCCGCGGCTATGAGCCTGTCGAGCGTGTGCGTCGTAAGCAATGCCCTGCGTCTGCGAACCTTTAAGCCATCAGTTGCGGTGAAATAAGGCGTAACATGCTTAGCTAAACCGCTATTTAGTCCGTATTCCACCGCAACTTTAGGTACTCAACGAAAAGGAGATAATCATGAACTACATCGTTAAAACGTCTGGCCTCATGTGCGGCCACTGCGACGCTACTGTCGAGACGGCACTGCTCAACGTAGCCGGCGTGACCGACGCCGACGCCGATCACGAGACCCAGACCGTCCAGGTGGAGTGCGCCGACACCGTGACCGCCGAGCAGCTCGCCGCCGCTGTCGAGGCCGCGGGCGAGAAGTTCCATGCCCTGTCCGTAACCGCCGCGTAGCAGGCGCTGCCTACTCAATCCTCAGAAGTTGCGGTGAAATACGGACTGTTGTGCCGCCCTAGGCCTTTAAACGGTCCGTATTTCACCGCAACTGACGGGGGCATCCGGAAGATCGACCAGAAACGAGGACCCGCCATGATGGCAGACCACAAATCGGTGACCCGCATGCTCAAGACGGCACGCGGCCAGATCGACGGCATCCTGCGGATGGTCGATGAGGACCGCTATTGCGTCGACATTTCCACTCAGCTCATGGCCACACAGGCGCTCCTCGCGCGCATTAACGCCGACGTGCTCAAGGCGCATATCGAGGGCTGCGTGACTTCGGCAATCGAATCGGGCGACGAAGACCTCAAAGCCGCCAAGCTCGCCGAGATCGAACGCGTCGTCGACAAGCTCTCCAAGTAATTGGGGCATTGGGGACAGGTATGTTTGCACCACATTGGTGCAGATTAACCTGTCCCCCTTGCTCTAAATCGGGTATAAAGGCGTGCAGCATATCGAACGAAAGGCAATTTGCATGAATGACTTTATGAAGGGTCGCAATGGCGCTGACGAGCTCACCATCGTAATGGGTTTTGCCGGCATCATCATCGCGATGATCGGATCGATAGCCCGCATCCAGTGGCTCAGCTGGATCGCCATCGTCGTCATCGTGATTGGTGTGCTGCGCGGCCTGTCCAAAAATATCGATGCCCGTCGCAAGGAGAACGACGCCTTTGTCGCCGGCTCGGCTAAGGTCCCCGGCTTGGGCAAGTTCGTCGCCAGCTTGGGCGGCGGGGCCGCAGCGGCCAGCACCTCACGCGCGGCCGGCACCAGTAAGGAAGACTTTGAGCGTGCCAAGCGCACGGCCAAGAAGATGTGGAAGGGTCGCAAAACCACGGCATACCTCAAGTGCCCCAACTGCGGCCAGATGCTCTCCGTTCCCAAGGGCAAGGGCAAGATCCGCGTCACCTGCCCCAAGTGCCATGCCAAGATGGAAACGCGCTCGTAGCGCCCGCACGCGGGACAAATTAATTAGGTTTGTTTGTCCCAAATCCTAAGTATTTGTTCGATAAAAAAGCCGAGGCCTCGTGTTGAGACCTCGGCTTTTGCATGCGGCAACGGAGCCGCCCCTTTGTCACACCTACGCCACGCCGTCGCGGGCAAGCTCCTCGGCCAACGCCTCGGCAGGCATGTCCATAATCGTGTCGAGCTCGTTATCAACCTCGGGGATACGCTTCACCTTGAGCTTGCGCACCAGATCACCGCGACACATCACGTGCATCGGCTCACGCAGAGCGCACAGATCATCGAGCGGGTTCTCGCGCGTCACCAGGATATCAGCGGCCTTACCGCACTCGATTGTGCCGGTCTCGCCGCCCAGCCCCAGCAGCTCGGCATTGACCTGCGTGGCCGTATGCAGCGCGAAGGCGTTGCTCACACCCACGTACTTGGCAAAATAGGCCACCTCGCGCCACATGTCGTACTGCGTCACGAACGGGCAGCTCGAGTCCGTGCCAAGGCCCACCTTAACGCCAGCTTCCAGTGCGGCACGGGCGCTCTCGATGATGCCCGAGCACACGATGTCACCGTTCTTCTTTTGTGTATCGGTCGAATGGGTCTTTTCCGGGTCGAGCAATACAAACGGCAGCGCCGGGCTGATGGTGCAGGTCACGCTGGGCGCACGCCCCTCAAGCTGCGTGCCCGCGGCGCCGCGGTACAGTTCCAGGATCTCGGGCGTCAACGGAGCGCCGTGCTCAATCGTGTCAACTCCGGCCTCAAGCGCGGCCTTCACGCCTTCGGTGCTCTCGACATGGGCCATGACCGGAAGGCCAACCTCGTGCGCCGCCTTGCACGCCGCCGCGGCGACATCGACCGGCATGCGCAGCACGCCCGGCTCGCCCACCTCAGTCGCATCGAACCCGCCGCCCGACACGAACAGCTTAATGACGTCGGCACCGCGCGCATACAGGTCGCGCACTTGCTCGGCTGCCTCGGCGGGACCGTTGGCCCCCTGGGCGAACAAGCCCGCACCATGGCCGCCCGGCACTGTGACACCCGTTCCCGGCGCCACCAGGCGAGGACCTTGGTACTTGCCGGCATCGATAGCATCGCGCACGGCAAGATCGGCAAACAGCGGGTCGCCCGCGCCGCGCACCGTGGTCACGCCACTTGCCAGCTGCTGCTGAGCGCTGCCCTTAAGAATGTGGCGCACGATGGCGCGCCCCACGGGATTATCGAGCTTTTTCATCAGGGCGCCCGCATCGCCCGCCGAAACCGGCTTGCCCGAGCCGCACAGATGCACATGCATATTGATGAGACCCGGCATGAGATACGCCCCTGCCAGGTCGATGACCTCGGCACCTGCAGGCGCCTGCGCCACGGCACTCGGCCCCATCCACGTGATGAGACCACGCTCAACGACCACGGCCATATCGGGCTGCGGCTCCATATGTTCCGAACCATCCAGGACGGTCGCATTGATAAACAACGTGGAACGATCGGCAGACGCCATATCGAGCTCCTCCCTCACGATTAACTTGAACATTTGTCCATTATTATCCAGCGCGGCAAGGTTGCTGCGGACATATCGGCTAACGGGAGGAAGAAAAGGGCGTGAGGATGAACAGACCAGCGCAGCGATGCGTCGGTCGTTCCAGCAAAACGTCTTGATCTGTAACAGGTAGACCGTCTTTAACCTTCCAAATGTTACAGATC
>CAJMPM010000090.1 GCA_905215225.1 uncultured bacterium | reverse complement strand
TCTGAGGTAACAAATGTTCCCAAAGGTTCCGGTCTTGGCACCTCATCTATTCTTTCGGCAGCCTGTGTGAAGGCAGTGTTTGAATTTATGGGAATCGCATATACAGAAGAAGATTTATATGCCCATGTACTGGCAATGGAGCAGATCATGTCTACAGGAGGCGGATGGCAGGATCAGGTCGGAGGTATTACGCCTGGTCTTAAATATATAACCTCCATGCCTGGGCTTCAACAGCAGCTTCAAGTAGCACACATAGAGCTTTCACCGCAGACAAAGAAGGAACTGGATGAGAGATTTGTCCTGATCTATACAGGGCAGAGGCGTCTGGCGAGAAATCTTCTCCGTGATGTGGTGGGACGCTATGTGGGCAATGAACCGGACAGTCTGTTTGCGTTGGGCGCGCCCTTCAGGGCATAGCGCACGCCGGCCGGCAGGCGCTTGGTGGCACGCGCCACCTGGGTGAGCGGGTTTTTAATGTACTGGGCCTCATCGAGTACCACGCGGGCAAAGTCCTGCTCGACGTACTCGTCGATATCGCGCCGCATAAGGTCATACGACGTCACGACCACGTTATGCTCGGCCACGCCGGCGATTTGCACGCGACGCTGGGCCTTGGCGCCCACGATGGCGCACACATCGAGCGACGGGGCGAAGCGCTCCAGCTCGGCAGTCCAGTTGTACACGAGCGACGCAGGGCACACCACAAGCGTGGGCTTAATGTCCCCCGCTTCCACGCGCGCCAGGATATGCGCGATCATCTGCAGCGTTTTGCCCAGGCCCATGTCGTCGGCCAAGATGCCGCCAAGGCCCAGGTGTTCGAGCGAGCCGAGCCACTGGTAGCCGTCGACCTGATAGCCGCGCAGTGTGGCCTTGAGCGAGACCGGCACCGTAAAGTCCATCTTGCCGAGCGTATCCAAGCGCTCGACGGTGCGGCGGAACGCCGCGTCGCGATCGGCCTCGAGCGCCGGCGTGCGCGCGAGCATGCTATCGACAAAAAGGGTGCTCGACGCAGGAAGCGACACGCCGTCGAGCAGGTCGACGGCATCGACGCCCAGGTCCTCGGCAAGGCCAAACGCGGCACGAGCGCCCTCGTCCAGGCGAACGATGTCGCCGGACGTAAGGCGCGCGAACGTCTGGTGGCGCTTGTAGGAATCGAGGTAGATGGCAAGGTCGGCCGCCGAAAGCCCGCTCGCACCCAGCTCGACGTCGAGCAAGTTGCTCTTGACGGTGGCGCGCACCGAGAGCTTAGGCGCAGGGCGTACCGAGATCTGGCGCAGGCGAGCGCTGAGCATGACCTCGCCCAGCTCGGACAGGGCAGACAGGCCCTCGGTCAGCAAGTGAAACAGGCGGGCGTCGTCGCGCTCCTCAAACGCCAGGCCGCCCTCGTAGAAATCGAAGTACAGGGCCGCCGTGTCCATAACGCGAAACTCCGCCACCGTATCGCGGGGCGGAACGCCGGGGCGTTGCTCTTCGAAGGGGCTGCCCGGAGCGCCCAAGCTAAAGAGATCTGCCGACCAATCACCATAGGCAACCGTAATCTTGCAGGTCACAAGCCCATCGTCGACACCGATTGCCATGGCAAAGCTCGGCTCGGGCGCCACGGTATCGAGCGCGGCGGGCGCGGTAAGGTCGGTCTAGTCGCGCAAACTGGGCAGCGCCCTACGACAGACCTCCCCCACCTGGTCGACAGCGATATGGATCGGCGTGCGACAGGGCAGTAAGCGCGATAGGAACGGCGCCGCATGCTGGGCAAACGCTACATCGGCGCGGCGCGCACGGCGGGTGTCGACCAGATAGGCAACGTCGCCCGAAGCAAAGCAGTATGCATCGGCCGGCAGGCGTAGATCGTAGCAGCCACCAGCCGCCGGCGCGATTTTGGCGGCAAGGAGCGGTGGGCGCTCAGACAGCGCCTCGTCCTCCCCTTCCGGAGGCATCTCAACCGCCACGTCATAGGTGCGATGCGTCGTCGTCCCCCGCGACCAGGCGGGCTCAAAAGAGATGGTCTGGCCGCGCAACAGGTCCAGCACATATACGATGCTATGCTCGGACAGCGGCAACTGACGCTCGGCGACAAAACCGCTGCGGGCAAAGTCGTACGACGCCGAACGCGAGCTTGTGATGTCATCGAGATAGGCAACTGTCGTCACGACAAGGTTGAGCAGCTTTGTCGACACGTCTTCGAAGGCTTCGGGCGTATGGACAAACGTGAGCTTCTTGCCGTACGAGAAGGTGCCGCCGCGCACGTAGGCATCGGCCATGCCGTCGATGTCCTTGACCACGTAGGAGACCGATCCACAGCGAATGCGAAGCTCGAGCGCCCAGCTAAAGCGCTCGGCAAACAGTGGATTGTAATACGGCACCAGCGAGGGCTCCAACACCGCCTTGGGGGCATCGGGATCCACACTGCCGGCGAGCTTGCGGCGCATGCTCGCCAGCTCATCCTTGCGCGCGGCCGAAAGATCGGAGAGCGCCGCCATGAGGCTGGGACTCGTGGGGACGGGCGCCGGAAAGGGAAAGTTGGGATTGACGGCCGGCGCTTTGAGCGCGGTGCGCGCGGGCTGTTTCGGCTGCGCCGTAAACGTGCGGACCGGCGTGCGCAAACCTTCGACGGGCTCGGCGCCGCTGGCATCCAAATACGCCAGAGCCGTGGCAATAGCGTGCTTGCACATGCCGGGGTAGCGATAGGCAGCGGGGCAATCGCAGTCGTAGTCGATCACCTCGTGCTCGTCCATGTCGAGCGCCACGCGCGTCTTGTACAGGTCGCCACGCGAACCGCGCACCGAGCCCTCAACCGTCACGTTTTTGGAGAAGCGCGAGCCGCTGTCCTCGATCGACAGCACGGCGCCGTTGAGCATGAGCGAACGCCCCTTCATAAAGGTGCCACTCAGCGCCGCCTCTTTCCGGAGCGCCTGCACAAACGTCCCCTGCGCCATCACTTCCTCCAATCTCGCGCGGACCAGCAAGGTCGCCCTTAGATCACCGTCACGCGGCCTTGGTTACCCACGATGGCCTTGGCCTCTGCCAGCAGCGGAATCGAGCGTGCGTTGACCTTGGCCGGCACCTCGGCACGCAGCACGCGCCCGTCCACCTGCTCGATAAAGATCTCCACGCGGTCGCCGCCCGGGTTGGTGGTGAGCACCGTGGCCAGGCGCGCCATATTGCCCTGGCTAAAGCGGCTGTTGGGCACCATGACCTCAAACACCTTGGGCTTGTTGCTCTCCTCGTTAAGCTCCAGCGGCACGATCTCCTGCGCGATGATCTGGTCGCCGCGGTCCGAGCGCTCGAGCTTGCCCTTAATGCGCACAAACGCATCGGACAGCTGTGCACCGGTCTCGGGATCGACCTCGCCGTATAGATACCCCTCGGCTTCCTTGTAGGTCTTGGGGAACACCACGACCGTGGCCTCGCCTTCCATGTCCTCGAGCTGCACGATGCCCATGGGGTCGCCGTTTTTGGTCACGCGCTTGGACACGCTCGAGACCATGCCGGCCCACCACAGTGCCTTGCCCTCGGGAATCTCCTGGTTGATGGTACCGCCCGTGGGGTTTTGCACCTCGTAGCCGGTATCGATCTGCGAGAACGAGAAGTCGCGTGCCTTGGCTAGCGCATACTCAAACGGGCGCAGCGGGTGGTCCGAGACATAGATGCCCAGAACCTCCTTCTCCTGGCTCAGCTTAAGGTGGCGGTCCCACTCCTGGCCATCCGGATCGGGCACGCTCACCTCAAAGCCCGAGCCCTCAACGTCGCCAAACATATCGAAGAACGACGTCTGGCCGCTCGCGCGATCTTTCTGGCGCTTTACCGCGGCATCGATGATGTTCTCGGGGTTGTTCTTATCCACAAAGTGCATCATCTGACGACGCGGATACCCCGTGGAGTCGAAAGCACCTGCCTTGATGAGCGATTCGATCACGCGACGGTTAGCCTGGCTCGAGTCCACGCGCTCGACAAAGTCGTGCAGCGTCTTAAACGGGCCGCCCGCCTCGCGCTCGGCGATAATCGCCTGCGCCACGCCAGTGCCCACGCCGCGGATGCCGGCCAGACCAAAGCGCACGCCCTCCTTGGTAGCCGTGAACTCGGTACCCGACTCGTTGACATCTGGCGACAGCACAGGGATGCCGTCGTGACGGCACGCCGAGACGTAGTGCACGATCTTGTCGGTCTTGCCCGTATAGGACGTCAGAACGGCCGCCATGTACTCGTGCGGATAGTGCGCCTTGAGCCACGCCGTCTGCATAACCAGGATGGCGTAGCCGGCGGAGTGCGACTTGTTGAAGGCGTAGGACGCGAACTCGAGAACATCGTCCCAAATCTTCTGGGCGACCTCGCGCGTGTAGTTGTTCTTGATAGCGCCGTTCATCCAGTGGTCGTAGGTGGTCTCGTCCGAGCCATCCTCCCAGTGGAGCACCGTCGACGTGAGCAGCTTGATCTTTTTCTTAGCCACGGGCTTACGGATACGCGAGTCCGATTCGCCCTTGGAGAAGCCGCACATCTCGACGGAGATGAGCATAACCTGCTCCTGGTAGACCATGGTGCCGTAGGTTTCGCCCAGGATGTCGTCCAGGCGGTCGTCGTAGGAGACGGCCGGCTCCTTGCCGTTCATACGGTTGATGTAGGACGAAACCATGCCGGCGCCCAGCGGGCCCGGGCGGTACAGGGCGATCAATGCCACGACGTGCTTGTACTCGGTGGGCTTCATGTTCTTGATCGTGGCCGTCATGCCGGCGGACTCGACCTGGAAGACGCCGGCGGTGTGGCCGGAGCCCATGAGCTTAAAGATCTCGGGATCGTCAAAGGGAATCTCTTCCTCTTTGATGTCGATGCCGAAGTTCTTCTTGATGTTTGCTATAGCCTTGGAGATAACCGTCAGCGTGCGCAGGCCCAAGAAGTCCATCTTGAGCAAGCCCATGTCGGCAACGGTATGGCCTTCGTACTGGGTAATCTCGACGCCGCCCTTGGTGTCCAGCTTGGTGGGCACGTGCTCGTTGACGGGGTCGCGGCAGATCAGAACGGCGCACGCGTGCACGCCCTCGCCACGGGTGAGGCCCTCGATCGAGAGCGCCGTGTCGATGATGCGGCGGGCGTCGTCGTCCTTTTTATAGGCCTCGGCAAAGTCGGGGTTAAACAGATCCTCTTTGCCGGGTTGCTTTTCGAGCACCTGCTTGAGCTTGACCTTGGGGTCGCTCGAGACCATCTTGGACAGGCGCTGGCCCATGTAGACCGGGTAGTCCAGGACGCGCGCGGCGTCGTTGATGGCCTGCTTGGCCTTAATGGTCGAGTAGGTGATGACGTGGGTGACCTTCTCGGGGCCGTAGAGCTGGCGAACGTGCTCCACGACCTCGAGGCGCCGCTCATCGTCGAAGTCCATATCGATATCGGGCATCTCGGTACGCTGCGGGGACAGGAACCTCTCGAACATCAGGCCGTTCTCGAGCGGGTCGAACGCGGTGATGTTCATGGCGTAGGCGACGATAGCGCCGGCGGCCGAGCCACGGCCGGGGCCGACGCCGATGCCGTTGTCCTTGGCCCATTGCACGTACTCGGCAACGATGAGGAAGTAGGCGGCAAAGCCCTTGTCGCAAATGACCTTGTATTCGTACTCAAAGCGCTCTTTGATGTTGACGCCACCGATTTCGCGTGTGGCCCAGTCATCGCCATAGTGTTGGCGCAGGCCCTTCTCGCACTCGCGGCGGAACTGGCTCTCGTGCGTCTCGCCGGGGTCGAGCAGCGGGAAGCGCGGCAGGATGATGGAATCCCAGTCCAGCTCCACGTAGCACTTGTCGGCGATCTCGAGCGTGTTGTCGCAGGCCTCGGGGCAATACGGGAACATCGCCCGCATCTCCTCCTCGGTCTTCATGTAAAACTCCGAGCCGGTCATGCGCATGCGGTTGGGGTCATCGACCTTGGCGTTCATGCCGATGCACATGATGACGTCCTGCACGGGCGCATCCTCACGGCGCAGGTAGTGGAAGTCGTTGGTGGCGATGACCTTGACGCCCACCTGCTTGGCGATATCGCTGAGCGTGCGGTCCATCTGCTCGTCGGTCAGGCCGTTGTCGGTGGTAATGCCGTGTTCCTGAATCTCGATATAAAAGTCGCCGGGATCGAAGGTGTCGCGGAAGGTCTCGGCCCACTTGATGGCGCCCTCCATGTCACCGCGGTCGATGTATTTGGGAATGATGCCCGCGATGCAGGCGCTCGTGCAGATCATGCCCTTGGCGTGGCGGCGCAGTGCTCCGTGGGTCAGCTTGTCCGGCATCCT
>CAJMPM010000089.1 GCA_905215225.1 uncultured bacterium | reverse complement strand
TTACCTTAATATATTGCTCCGGCCCTCCGCCGTGCTCGGGAGACGACACGTTGATGTCTGCTTAACTCTGCTCGCTCAGGCTAATGACTTTGTTGGGGGTCCACTATTTGCTGGAGAGTGAACTTGCATTGCATTGGCTCGCCTTCTGCTTGTGGCTTTGCTTCGTCAAAATCGAAGATTATGATGGCGCAGTTGGGGAGTTTTGCTGGGAGCTCGAAGCCCTCTGGGGCTGCGGCCTTGATAAATTGGCGGCTGGCGCTGCCGTGGCTTACTGCTAGGAGGGTTTCGATGCCCTCGGCGCCTATGAGATTGGTGAGGGTGTCTACCATGCGCTCTTGCAGAGCCTGGCTTCCTTCTCCGCCAAATGGGATCAGATCCTCGCCCGGATCCCAGACGTCGGTGGGTAGCGCGTCGTGGGGACCTTCCTCAAAGGTTCCGTAGCTACGCTCGATGATGCCTTCGCAGGGCTCGACTGCTGCGTCCGGGCCGAGGAGCTCGCATGCGACGAGACTTGCCGTGTCCATAGCTCGGCCTAAGGGTGATGAGACAACTTTGTCGGGGACGACGCCGTGGGCCTTGAGCCATGCGGCTGCCATTCCCGCTTGTTTGCGGCCTAGGTCGGTCAGCGGTGAATCGCAGCGGCCCTGGACCAGCTTTTTGACGTTGAACTCCGTCTGACCGTGGCGGAGTAGATACAGTTTCTTCATGCTCTCCCCTTCTGCATAACCTGCTTTGCCGGCACAGCCCTACTCGTGGGTATGTCCTACGTAGTCTTCGTCGATCGTTATCTTGGCAATCGACTTGGGATATTCCGATTCGACCCGTTGTGCCAGCGCGTGCTTTACGTCTTCGGCACTCATCTGCAGATCCGAGGGACGCACGCAGTCAAAGATCACGTTGGTGTGCGTAGGACCCGGCACACAGCGCAAGTCATGAATCGAGAGGCGGCTATCGATCTCCTGAGCCATGGCGTGAATGCGCAAGCGCATGCTCGCCAGCTTGGGGTCATCGGTCACGATGGGATCGTAATGGAGCGTGACGATCATGCCGTCCTCGTCCCTAAACGACTGCTCGATGTTATCGAGCGTGTCATGACTTTCCAGCGGGCTAGCCTCGGCCGCCATCTCGGCGTGCGCACTTGCAAACTTCCTGCCCGGACCGTAATCGTGAACCATTAGGTCATGAACGCCCAAAACGCCGGGGTAGCTCATGATCTTGTCTCGGATGTGCTTGACCAACTTGGGATCGGGTGCCTGGCCCAAAAGCGGGCTCACCGTATCCTGGATAAGCTCAAAGCCGCTCCAGCCAATATAGGCGCCAACGGCAAGTCCAACCCAGGCATCAAGATTGATATGCGTCACCTGGGAAACGATCGCGCACGCCAGCACAGCACCCGTGGCAAGAACATCGTTCTTGGAATCCTGGGCCGTCGCATGCAGCGTATCGGACTCAATGCGATCACCGAGCTTTTGGTTGAGGGCCGCCATCCACAGCTTTACAACCATCGAAAGCGCCAGAACTGCCACCAGGGCAAGCGAGAACTCGACAGGTTCGGGGTGGATGATGCGCTCAAACGAGGACTTGATAAGCTCAAGGCCAATCAGCAGCACGAGCGCCGCCACGACCAGGCCAGAAAGATACTCGTAGCGACCATGTCCGTAAGGATGCTCGGGGTCGGCCGGCTTGCTCGCCAGCTTAAAGCCCAGCACGCTCACGATATTCGAGCTGTCAGCGGACAGGTTGTTCATGGCATCCGCCACGATCGAAACCGATCCCGACAGCACGCCAATTGCACCCTTCGCAGCGCATAGTACCACATTGGCGAGAATACACACCACGCCTGCCAACGTTCCCACGCGCGCACGGTCGCCCTGCGCACGACGAACGATCCACTCGACCATCTATATCTGCCCCCAACAGTTTTACTCTTACACCCGTTTGTCGAATAGTTCAGTAGTGTAGACCCTTTACCCCATCGGCACAAAAAAGGCCGCAACCCTTAGGGCTGCGGCCTTGCAAATCGCACTATCGAGCAAAAAGCTTAGAGCTTGATGTCGATGTCGACGCCAGCGGGGAGGTCGAGACGCATGAGCGAATCAACGGTGCCCGAGGTGGGGTCGAGGATGTCGATGAGGCGCTTGTGGGTGCGCATCTCGAACTGCTCACGGGAGTCCTTGTTCACGTGCGGCGAGCGGATAACCGTGTACAGGTTGCGCTCGGTGGGCAGGGGGACAGGACCGGAAACGCGAGCGCCGGTCTTCTGAGCGGTCTCGACGATGAGCTTCGCGGACTGATCGACGACCTCGTGATCATAGCCCTTGAGGCGAATGCGGATCTTCTGGGTAGCCAACTTAAACCTCCAAAGAGTGCGAGAAGTGTTCTCGCAGGATTACGTAACAGGGAGCTCGAACTTAGGCGTTCTTGCTCATGACCTCGTCCACGATGGACTTGGGCGCGGGCTCATAAGAGTCGAACTGCATCGTGTAGGATGCACGGCCCTGGGTCTGGGAGCGAAGGTCGGTAGCGTAACCGAACATCTCGCCCAGCGGCACCTTGGCACGGATGAGCTTGCTGTTCTTGCGATCCTCCATGCCCTCGATCTTGCCGCGGCGACCGGAGAGGTTGCCCATAACGTCGCCCATGTACTGCTCGGGGGTCTCGACCTCGACAGCCATGATCGGCTCGAGCAGCTGCGGATCGGACTTCTTGAGGGCGTCCTTGATAGCCATGGAACCGGCGATCTTGAAGGCGGCCTCGGAGGAGTCGACCTCGTGGTAAGAACCGTCGATCAGGGGGACCTTAACGTCGAGGACCGGGAAGCCGGCGATAACACCGGTGTTCAGGGCCTCCTGGATGCCCTTGTCGATGGACGGGATGTACTCCTTGGGCACGACGCCGCCGACGATAGCGTTGACGAACTCGTAGCCGAAGCCCTCCTCCATCTTCTCGAGCTTGATGACGGCGTGGCCGTACTGACCGCGACCGCCGGACTGACGGACGAACTTGCCCTCAGCCTTCTCGACGTCTTGACCAGCGGTCTCGCGGTAGGCAACCTGGGGCTTACCAACGTTAGCGTCAACCTTGAACTCGCGGAGCAGACGGTCGACGATGATCTCCAGGTGCAGCTCGCCCATACCGGCGATGATGGTCTGGCCGGTCTCGTGGTTGGTGGACACCTGGAAGGTCGGGTCCTCCTCGGCGAGCTTGGTCAGAGCCAGGGACATCTTGTCCTGCTCGGCCTTGGTCTTGGGCTCGATGGCAACGTCGATAACGGGCTTAGCGAACTCGATCTTCTCGAGAACGATCTCCTTGCCCTCGGCGCACAGGGTGTCACCGGTGGTGGAGTTCTTGAAGCCGACGCAAGCGACGATGTCGCCGGCGGCAGCGTCGTCACGGTCGATACGCTCGGCGGCGTTCATCTCGAGGATGCGGCCGAGGCGCTCGCGCTGACCGTTGGAAGCGTTGACCACGTAGGAGCCGGACTCGGCGCGGCCGGAGTAAACGCGGACGTAGGTGAGCTTACCGACGAACGGGTCGGTCATGATCTTGAAGACCAGGCCGGAGAAGGGCTCGTCGAAGGAAGGATGACGCTGGATCTCCTCGCCGGTGTCCGGATCGGTACCGGTGACGGCCTCGACGTCGAGCGGGCTGGGCAGGTAGTCGACGACAGCGTCGAGCAGCTCCTGAACGCCCTTGTTCTTGTAGGCGGAGCCCACGAAGACGAGGTTGAGCTCGTTGGCCAGAACGCCCTTGCGCAGAGCAGCCTTGAGCTCCTCGACGGTGAAGTCCTCCTCCATGAGGATCTTCTCCATGAGCTCGTCGTCAAAGCTGGCAGCAGCGTCGAGGAGCTCCTCGCGCTTGGTGGCAGCGATGTCAGCGAACTCAGCCGGGATCTCGTCCATCGGCTCGGGGTAGGTCATGCCCTTGTCGTCGGCCTTGAAGTCCCAAGCAGTCATGGTGACCAGGTCGATGACGCCCCAGAAGTTGTCCTCGGCGCCCATCGGGACCTGAGCGGCCACGGCGTTAGCGTCGAGACGATCCTTCATGGTCTCGATAGCGTTGAAGAAGTCAGCGCCCACGCGGTCATACTTGTTGATGAAGGCGATGCGGGGGACGTTGAAGGTAGAAGCCTGACGCCAAACGGTCTCAGACTGGGGCTGAACGCCGGCAACGGCGTCGAAGACGGCGACAGCGCCATCGAGGACGCGCAGGCAGCGCTCAACCTCGGCGGTGAAGTCAACGTGGCCCGGGGTGTCGATGATCTGGATGCGGTAGTCCTTACCGTCCTTCTTCCAGAAGCACGTGGTAGCAGCGGAGGTAATGGTTACGCCGCGCTCCTGCTCCTGAACCATCCAGTCCATGGTGGCAGCGCCCTCATGGACCTCACCGATCTTGTGGGTCTTACCGGTGTAGTAAAGAATACGCTCGGTCGTGGTGGTCTTACCGGCATCGATGTGGGCCATGATGCCGATGTTACGGGTATCGGAAAGCTTGTACTTAGGCTTAGCCATGTTAGTTCCTTACCTTAACTTACCAACGATAGTGAGAGAACGCGCGGTTGGCCTCGGCCATCTTGAAGACGTCCTCACGCTTCTTGACGGAAGCGCCCAGGCCGTTGGAAGCGTCGAGGATCTCGTTGGCGAGACGCTCGGCCATGGTCTTCTCCTTGCGAGCGCGGGAGAAGTTGACGATCCAGCGGATACCCAGAGCGGTGGAACGACGGGAGTTGACCTCCATCGGGACCTGATAGGTAGCGCCACCGACACGCTTGGGCTTAACCTCGAGCGTGGGCTTGACGTTGTCCATAGCCTTCTTGAAGGTAGCGAGAGCGTCGCCACCCTCGGACTTCTCGGCAACGATCTCGAAAGCGGTGTAAACGATGCGCTCAGCGGTGGCCTTCTTACCGTCAAGAAGGACCTTGTTGATGAGCTGAGTCACCAGGCGGTTGTTGTAAACGGCGTCAGGCTGAACCTCACGACGATTAGCTGCTGCACGACGCGGCATGTGAAATCTCCTTAAGTGTCTACCGTGCGGCGCTTAGGCGGCACACGGCGAAAGTATCAAAACGTTATCTGGCTTATTTGGCCTTGGGGCGCTTAGCACCGTACTTGGAACGGGCCTGCATACGGTTCTGGACCGGAGCAGCGTCGTAGGCGCCACGGATGACGTGATAACGGACACCAGGGAGGTCACGGACACGACCGCCGCGGACGAGCACGATGGAGTGCTCCTGCAGGTTGTGGCCCTCACCCGGGATGTAAGCAGTAACTTCGATGCCGTTGACGAGGCGAACACGGGCAACCTTACGAAGAGCCGAGTTCGGCTTCTTGGGGCTCGTGGTGAAGACGCGGGTGCACACGCCGCGCTTCTGGGAGTTGTGCTGCAGAGCAGCGTTCTTGGACTTCTTGGGCACGGAACGACGGCCCTGGCGAACCAGCTGGTTAATAGTAGGCAAAGCGTACTCCTTCTCGAATGATTCCAGCTTTCTGTAAAGTGCAACGGCTTGAATCGAGGGGTCAGCATCCCCCTACGAAACACGCAGTTCGATAGGATACGTGGCGTTAGCTGTGCCGTCAACAGACCACGCCGCCGGGCGTATCCCAAAATGAGCACATTTCCGCAAAGCCTACACAAAAGGAATCCCCTCCTGTGCGCGGGGGCGGATTCCCGGTCCGGGCGGCCCGCTGTTTAAGTTTGCTGCTCTACAGTCCTGCGCAAGACGGAAAGCACATTAAGTGCTTTCCTTTGCGTGCGGAACTCGCGACAAACTTAACCCGCGCCCGCCGGCCCCGGAGACCCTCCCGGAGGGGCCCGAAAAATTTTTTCAAAAAAGTTGTTGCGCGGCGGACAGACTTCTGTGTATACTAATCCCCGCAGCGCACGCGAGCGGAAACAAACGCGAACGACTGCCTGGGGAGTTAGCTCAGTTTGGTTAGAGCGCCGGCCTGTCACGTCGGAGGTCGCGGGTTCGAGCCCCGTACTTCCCGCCAACGCAATTAAAGCCACGTCTTCGGACGTGGCTTTTTGCGTTTAATAGGCCCTCGATCTTATATGCCTCTTTATCCAAATCACCGCATTTGCAACGAGCGAGCCAGCCTCTACTGATATATGTGTTCAAACAGGGGTTTGTTGCGCAACATCTGTTCAATGAAGCAGGGGGTTCGGTTATACTAAATTGCACTTTAGGCCGTACCTGATTCAGCTAGTCTTCAAGTGCGGCATTCAGTGAACACCCATTTTATGAGGCTTCGGTAGTTTGTGTGACAAGGGGCTAGCCTAGGCAGCAACGCTCTTCGCTCCCTTCACGCCCTTCTTCCTC
>CAJMPM010000088.1 GCA_905215225.1 uncultured bacterium | reverse complement strand
GCTCGATGCCCTCATGAAGCTCAATCCCGCCGAGACGCCCGATGTGCTTTTCGATGCCCCGCTCGCCGACATCTCGGTCTGCTTTGGCTTTATGCACCACGTGCCGTCGTGCGAGTACCGCGTACGTGTGCTCGACGCCCTGGTGCGGCAGACGCGCCCGGGCGGCATCATCGCCATCAGCTTTTGGGAGTTTATGAACGACGAGCGCATGGCGCGCAAGGCCGTTCGCGCCGAGGCCCGCGCCGAGCTCACCCCGCCGTTTGAGGGTTACGATTCCGCGCAGTTTGAAGCCGGCGACCACCTCATTGGCTGGCAAAACGACCGCCACGCCTACCGCTATTGCCATCACTTTGACGATCAGCAGATCACCGACCTGGTGCGCGGCGTCCGTACGTTCTACAAGAGCGGCGAGGTCCCCGTGCGCGAGCTTGAGCGCTTCCATGCCGACGGTCGCAGCGGAGAGCTCAACCGCTATGTGATTCTCAAGCGCCTGTAGGCACCGACGACTCGCCGTCGAGCCGCACCGCGTCTTTCGGGCAAACTATGCCCGCCCCTTTTTCAACCCATTGATGGAACGCGCAGCCATGCGTTCCATACTTATGACCAAGGAGCCTCATGGGAGCCGTCCACGTTCGCACGCCTAAGAACTTTGTGCTCGAGGAGCGCCTGGAGCGCTACGCCGATGCAATTGAGACGAACCCCGAGGCCTATGCCGGAGATTGGCGCGAGGCCTGTGCGCCAGTTGGCAGCAAGCCCTTCGAACACCTTCACCTGGACCTTGGTTGTGGCAAGGGAACGTACCTTGTAGAGCGCGCGACCCACGAGCCAAACACCCTCTTTATCGGTATGGACCAGGAGCCCATCTGCATCGCTTATGCCGCGCAGAAAATCTGCGAGCAGGAGCTATCAAACGTACTCGTCCTGCCCCGCGGCGCCGCATCGCTGCCGCAGCTGTTTGCCGCAGGCGAGCTCGATGCCATTACCATTAACTTTCCCACGCCGCAGCCCAAGGCCAAGTACGCCGAAAAACGACTCGTCCATGTCGACCATCTGATGCTCTATCGCCCGCTCTTTGCAGTTGGCGCCACCGTAACGCTGCGAACCGACAGCAAGCCATTGCGTGACTACGCCCTGGGGCAGTTTGCCGCAGCAGGCTACGACACGCTTTGGATAAGCGACGACGTCCGCCGCGACCATCCCGAGCACCCCGAGACCGAATATGAATGCCGCACGCGCGAGATGGGTGCCGCCGTCTATGGCATTTGCGCCTCACCTGGAGCGCAGCCCAGCGATGAACAGCTCGCGGCGGGCCGCGCGCAGGAGCAAAGCCTTGCGTGCTACCTGCCCGATAACCTCGACGAGCTCACCTATGTACCCCTGGGCATGGAAGAGGCCGTCGAGAACTTTAGAAACCGCGCCCGCAAAGGCAAGAAGCGCCTGCCGCAAGAGTCCTAGGGGCTTCTTATGGTCGTGGCGTCGGCAAACAAGCGCGAATAGGCGCCAACGAACGACCCTCAAGCCTAAGTGAGTAGACTTTTTTGCAATAGCCAAGCACAACCCGCATAACGAAAACTAAAACCGCAGGTAAATCCCTTACGCAAAAGTCATGTGCTCGCGATATTGCAAAAAGTCTACTCACTTAGCCGGCAACTGCACCAAACGGCTGGGCAGAACGCCCATTTCCTGCATTTTCTCGCGCGCTGGCACCCCGCGCCGCCGCTACGCCATAATAGTTGGCGGATAATCGCGAGAGAAAGCAACCACATGGCACAGACCACGACAGATACCGCCGCCAGCACCGTCTCCGTCGCCGGCGCTGCCAGCTCATTCTCGGGCGGCACGGGAACCGAAGCCGAGTTCGGCTCGCTCGGCGCGCTCTCCCCCACCTGGTGGGAGCCCGAGGACGGCAGTGAGCCCGAACCATGGCTCACGCCCGATCAGGCCTTCGAACGCTTCTTTGAATGGACGGGCGATCGCGGCATTGAGCTGTGGGATCACCAAGAAGAAGCCCTCATGGACCTGGCTGCCGGCGATCACGTCATTTTAGGCACACCGACCGGATCGGGTAAATCGCTCGTCGCGCTTGGCATGCTCTTTATGGGCATGGCGCAGGGCAAGCGCTGCTACTACACGGCCCCCATCAAGGCCCTGGTCAGCGAAAAGTTCTTCGACCTGGTGCAGGTGCTCGGCCGCGATAACGTCGGCATGATCACCGGCGACACGCATATCAACACCAAGGCACCCGTCATCTGCTGCACGGCAGAGATTCTTGCCAACGATGCGCTCCGCGAGGGCGAGGACACCGACGTGGGCTGCGTGGCCATGGACGAGTTCCACTACTTTGCCGACCCCGACCGCGGCTGGGCCTGGCAGGTGCCGCTGCTCACCTTGCCCCACACGCAGTTTATGCTCATGAGTGCCACGCTCGGCGATGTCACTGCCATCGCCGCCTCACTCGAGGAGCACACCGGCGCTGCTTGCGACTTGGTCGTCGATGCCCCGCGCCCCGTGCCGCTGAGCTACGACTATGTAACGACCTCTCTCGAGGGCACCGTCGAGCTCGCGATGCGCCGCGGAGAGGCCCCGCTCTATATCGTGCACTTTAGCCAAGATGCCGCACTTGCGACGGCGCAATCCCTCGCCAACTTTGGCATTGCCAGCAAAGAGCAGCGCGAGGCCATCAAGGAGGCGGCCAAGGGCACGAGCTTCTCGACGGCCTTCGGCAAGATCCTCAAGCGCTTGCTCGGCTGCGGCGTCGGCGTGCACCATGCCGGCATGTTGCCGCGCTATCGCCTGTTGGTCGAGCGCTTGGCACAACAGGGCCTGTTGCCCGTCATCTGCGGCACCGATACGCTCGGCGTCGGCATCAACGTACCCATCCACACCGTGGTGCTCACCGCGCTCACCAAGTTCGATGGCTACAAGATGCGTCGTCTGCGCGCCCGCGAGTTCCATCAGATTGCCGGTCGCGCCGGCCGCTCGGGCTTCGATACCGAGGGCATGGTGATCGCCGAGGCACCCGAGCATGAGATCGAGAATGCCAAGCTTATGGCCAAAGCGGGCGACGACCCCAAAAAGCTCCGTAAGATTAAAAAGAAAAAGGCCCCCGAGGGCTTTGTCACCTGGAATAAGCAGACCTTTGAGCGCCTGATCGAGACGCAGCCTGAGACGCTCAAACCGCGCCTGCGCATCACGCACTCCATGGTGATTAGCGTGGTCGAGCAGGGCGGCGATGCCCGAGCCCGCGTGCACGATCTCATCGAGACGAGCCTGCAAACGCCCGAGGAAAAGGCAAAGCTCGAGGTTCGTGCCGACGAAATCTTCGCCACGCTCATCGATTCCGGCGTCGTCGTTCGCACCGAGGTGCCGCCCGTACCCGACGCCCCGACTGACGCCGCACCAGACATCGACTATGCGCTGACGGTCGATCTGCCCGAGGACTTTGCGCTCGACCAGCCGCTCTCGCCGTTTTTGCTTGCCGCGCTGGAGCTGCTCGACCCCGAGAGCGAGACCTATACCATGGATCTGATCTCGATGGTCGAGGCAACGCTCGAGGATCCCAAGCAGGTGCTGCGTGCACAGGATCGCGCCGCGCGCGACCGCGCGATGGCCGAAATGAAGGCTGACGGCGTCGAATATGAGGAACGCCTGGAGCGCATCCAGGACGTCACCTACGAAAAGCCGCTCGAGGACTTGCTCGATGCCGCCTTCGACAAGTACTGCCAGGAAGTACCTTGGGCCAACGACTACCAGCTCTCGCCCAAGAGCGTCCTGCGCGACATGTTGGAGAGCGCGAGCGACTTTAAGGGCTATATCCAAAAGCTCGGCATCGCCCGCTCCGAGGGCATTCTGCTGCGCTACCTAGCCGAGGCCTACCGTTCCCTCGATCGCACCGTTCCCATTGAGAAGCGCGATGAGCGCTTGCGTGACATCATTTCGTGGCTCGGCTTTGTGGTGCGCTCGGTCGACTCGAGCCTGGTGGACGAGTGGGAGAACGCCGGCAACCCCGCTGCACTCGACGCCACACCGCCGCAGGGCATCGACGAGGTCGTGGCGGACCGCCGCGGCTGCACGCTGCTGGTGCGCAACGCGCTCTTCCGCCGCGTGACCCTTGCCGCCCGCGAGCACGTTCGCGACCTGGGCGAGCTCGATGACGACTGGGGCATGAGCGAAATTCGCTGGCAAAAAGCGCTCGATGCCTACCATGAGCAGCACGAGGAGATCCTCACCGACGGAGATGCCCGCAGTGCCGCGATGTTATCCATCGATGAGTCCGACGAGAAGACCGCACACGTGTGGCACGTGCACCAGATCTTTGCCGACGAGGATGGCGACCATGACTTTGGCATCATGGGCGATGTCGACCTGGACGCCACGCAAGACGGCGGCGAGGTCATCTTCAAAAACTACCGCGTCGGCTTTATCGAGGACCTGCTCGAGGGCTAGCCGAACATACTAGATTGAAACGAAGCGGGGCCGTTGGCAATATCGCCAGCGGCCCCGCTTTTGCACTGTACGCTATGCCTTACTCGGCATCCTCGACCTCATATGAATCTGCCTCGGCGGGCTCATCGTTTGTCTCTGGCTCAGCCCCGCGCGCCTCGTCAAACGCCGCCTTCATGGTCTTGTTGCCCCACGTGAGCTTTCGAATGGTGAGTTCATCGGCTTTGTTGTGGGCCAGACGCAGATTCTCGGTACTGCGACGCAGGTCGTCCTTGGTCTTCTCGAGCTGCTTAATGGCGGCATCGATCTCCTTAATCGCCGACTCGAACTGCTTACTCGCCAGGTTGTAGTTGCGCGAGAAGCCGTCCTTGAACTTCTCCATCTTGGCTTCGAAGTTCGTAACGTCGATATTCTGCTGTTTGTACTCCGCCAGCTCCTGCTTATAGCGCAGCGAACCCATGGCGGCGTTGCGCAGCAGCGTGATCATGGGAATGAAGAATTGCGGGCGGATCACGTACATCTTCTCATAGCGGTAACTCACGTCGACGATACCCGCGTTATAGAGCTCGCTCTCGGGCTCGAGCAGCGTGCAGAGCACCGCGTACTCACAGCCTTTCTGGCGACGATCGTGATCGAGTTTCTTAAAGAAGTCCTCGTTTTTATGCTTGGTCGCAGTCTCGTCGTTCTCGTTTTTCATCTCGAACATAATCGAAATGACCTCGTTACCGCTTGCGTCGCACTCGCGGAAGATAAAGTCGCCCTTGGTACCCTCGGACGCATCGTTATCTTTCTCGAAGTACGCGTTGGGAAACGCCGTCATGCGCAGACGGTTGAACTCGGTCTCGCAGTGCTGCTCGAGCGACTCGCCCACCATCTTGGTGGACAGGCGGACCTTCATGTCCTTAAGGCGCTCAATCTCTTCATCCTTGTAGCGGATCAGCTCATCGCTCGCGCGCTTGGCTTGAGCAAGCTCGAGCTCATGTGCCGCCTTTGCCTGTTCCTCGCGCGAATCGCGCACTGCCAGCTCACTCGTCAGTTTCGCACGTGCCTCGTCGCGCTCTCGCTCCGCCGCGGCGACTGCCTCCGACAGGTTCATTTTTGCCATCAGCTCCTGCTCGCGCAGCTGGGCACGCAGACCCTCAGCCTCTTGCTCAGATTGTGCCTTTGCGGCGGAAAACTTCTCCTGTACCGTCGCGCGGTAGTCAGCAAGTGCACGTTCGGCCTCGCTGCGAGCGGCATCGAGCTCACGCTGCGACTCTGCCGCGGCAGTGGCAAGCGCCATCTCCTGGGCCTTGTCCGCCGCGGCAAGCCTGGCCTGCAGCTCGGCAATCTGAGCATCACGTGCAGCTAAATCGTTTTGAGCAGCGTTGCGCGCCGCCGACTCGGCAAGCGTGGCTTCGTCATCTTTGCGTCCCAGCTGCGCACGCAAATTGTCGATCTCGCGCTGAAGCTCGGCATTCTCCTTTTGAGCATCGGAACGGGCCTCAATCGCCGCGCGCTGGCTTGCGCTCTCGCGCTCTGCGGCAGCGCCCTCGAGCTTGGCGCGCAACTCGGCAAGCTCGGCATCGCGCTTGGCGACCTCTTGTGCCAACTCCCGAGCCGCAGCATTCTTCTGCTCAACGAGTTGTGCATCGCGCTGAGACTCCGCCTCCTGCAGGGCAGCCGTCGAACGCGAGCGCTCAAGCTCCAGCGCCTGCTCGCCCTCGCGCTGGACCGCCTTCACACGCTCGTCCAGGTCGCGCGAGAACTCAGCATCGCGCACCTGCTTGACGATGTCCGCATAGCCGGACGCATCGACCTTAAAAACTTCGCCGCAATGCGGGCACTTGATCTCATTCATAGCAGCTCCTCGATGGACGCAAATTTCAACCGCCTACACTCTACCGCGCCGCACGGACAAAAAAGGCGCCGCCATAATGGCAACGGCGCCAGAAACACCACAAAGGTGC
>CAJMPM010000087.1 GCA_905215225.1 uncultured bacterium | reverse complement strand
GCTCGACCTTCTCCCTGCTGTACATGCGAACCTCCAGTCCGGACCGCCCCGCGGTCCAACTTTCTGTCCGCACCCCCGATGGGCTGGTTGATGCCCCAGATCGGAACTATTTCACCGCAAGTTATTGAAGGGCTGGGATGCCCGTCCTCTTACAGATGGCGCTCCAGGAAGCGGAAGGCTAGGCGAATCCAAGGGCGGACCGCCACCTGCTTGTCCTCGTTGTCGACCGCGGTGTTGGCGTTGCCGAGCGAAAGGCCGTGACCACCCTGGTCGAAGACGTGCATCTCGCATGCAACGCCCTCCTCGGCCATGCGCTGCGCAAACGGGTAGACCTGCGCGATCGGCGCCGTCTTGTCGTCGGACACGCCCCACACAAAGGTCGGCGGCATCTGGCGCGAAACATGTGTGGAGGGGCAGATATCGGCCAGGTGCTCGTCAGTTGCCTCGCCACCCGTCACCATCGACAGGTAGTCGTTGAGCAGATCGCGCCCCGTCTTGCCGCCCGTCTTGGGCACACGCAAGTCAATGCGCGGATCGCGCGTCTGCATGTCGCGCACATAGGCAAAGTCGAGCAGCGGATAGCCCAGCACCACGGCATCGGGACGAATGTCGTCCGGACGCGCCCCTGCCAGGCCCGCGAAGGGACCGGTCTTCCACTGTGTCGCCAGCGAGGCGCAGATCATACCGCCCGCAGAAAAGCCCACAACGCACACGCGCTTGGGATCGACATGCCACTCGTCGGCATTCGCACGAACCGTGGCGACCATCTTGGCAAGATCTGCCTGGGGGTGCGGAAAGCTCACGTCACCCGTGCCACTCGTCACATAGTCGAGCACAAAGGCCTGGTAACCGTGATCCAAAAACGCAAACGCCACGGGATCCTGTTCATGCGGGGCGATATGCGTAAACGCACCTCCGCCGCAGATAATCACGGCAGGGCGGCGGCCATTCGGTTTATCGGGCAGCGGCTCGGCACCCAAATAC
Organism: uncultured bacterium; assembly: GCA_905215225.1. GTDB lineage: Bacteria > Actinomycetota > Coriobacteriia > Coriobacteriales > Coriobacteriaceae > Collinsella. Next base: position 5,484 of record CAJMPM010000087.1, on the reverse strand, counting down.
GTAAACGTCGCCGGATATTCCTCGGTCGGTTCCTCGCCCCGCAGCGCATGGTTCTCGACAATCATATGTGCTCCCTTCGCGCAAATTATGCGCCCTTGTTTTTCGTCTTCAAGCGTACCCCACTTGGGCCCATGGCACAGAAACACTCCAGCAATAAGTTTCCCTTCAACTGATATATCACATAATCCCAGCTCAGAGGTATTGCTGAGCAGCGTAGAATAGGGGGCGTTGACCAAGCCGCGAAACACATATGAAACGTTTCCGGCAAACCAAACGCGCGATATGCGCCTATTTAAGTTGGAGGCAACTATGGGTCTGCTCGATTCGCTTAAGTCCACCTTCACCTCGACGGGCGAGGCGTCCGTTCCGCCCGCAGCAAGCTTCGCTACCCGCGAAGGCGTCATCTATGCCCCCGTCAACGGCGTGCTCGTCAACCTGAACGAGGTTCCCGACGAGACGATCGCCTCGGGCATGCTTGGCCAGGGCTATGGCATCGAGCCCATTACCGGCACCATCTATGCGCCCGCCAACGGCCGCATCGGCGCCACCACCGTCACCAACCACTCCATCGGCATGATCACCGAGGACGGTCTTCGCGTGTTCATCCATGTTGGCCTGGGCACCGTGGAAATGAACGGCAAGGGTTTTGCCCGCTTTGTCGAGATGGGCGATGTGGTCAAGGCAGGCCAGCCGCTCATCAGCTTCGACCGCGAGGCCATTAAGGCCGCTGGTCACGAGGACATCGTGACCGTCATCGTCTCCGAGCTCGATCGCCTTAAGAGCATCGACCATGTCGGCGAGTCTGGAACGCTTATCGGCGGCAACCCGCTCGTCAAGCTGGGCGACCCGCTGCTGGTTGCCAAGACCAAGTAGTCAGGCCCCGCGCCACACAACCAAAAGGCACCTCGTCAAGCGCCCGCGACCATTTGGCCGCGGGCGCTTTTCGTTTGAAAAACCATCCCGCCAATGCCTTATCTGTATAGCCCAAATGAGCCGAGCTGCTAGAATATCGAACTGTATGGATAACTATCATTCAACCGTTATGGGAGGATACGTGAACCGCACCAAAATCGCGCAGCTCTACGCCGACGCCGAGTCGCTCGGCGGCCAGACCGTCACCGTCGCCGGCTGGGTCAAGTCCGTCCGCGACATGAAGAACTTTGGCTTTGTTACGCTCAACGACGGCAGCTGCTTCCGCGACCTGCAGGTCGTCATGAACCGCGATGCACTCGACAACTACGACGAGATCGCCCATCAAAACGTCTCGGCCGCCCTCATTTGCACCGGCATCGTCAAGCTGACCCCCGATGCGCCCCAGCCTTTCGAGCTTTCTGCCACCTCCATCGAGGTCGAGGGCGTCAGCGCCCCGGATTACCCGCTGCAGAAGAAGCGCGCAACCGTCGAGTTCCTGCGCACCCAGCAGCACCTGCGCCCGCGCACCAACCTGTTCCGCGCCGTGTTCCGCATCCGCTCTGTCGCGGCTGCCGCCATCCACCGCTTCTTCCAGGAGCAGGGCTTTGTCTACGTCAACACCCCTATCATCACCACGAGTGACTGCGAGGGCGCCGGCGAGATGTTCCGCGTGACCACGCTCGACCCCAAAAATCCGCCCCTCACCGAGTCCGGCGAGGTCGACTGGAGCCAGGACTTCTTTGGCAAGCATGCGAGCCTGACCGTGTCCGGCCAGCTCAATGCCGAGAACTTTGCCATGGCCTTTGGCGACGTATACACCTTTGGCCCCACCTTCCGCGCCGAAAACTCCAACACCACGCGCCACGCCGCCGAGTTTTGGATGATCGAGCCCGAGATGGCCTTTGCCGATCTGAACGACTACATGGATAACGCCGAGGCCATGCTCAAGTACATCCTTAAGGACGTTATGGCCACCTGCCCCGACGAGCTCAATATGCTCAACAAGTTTGTGGACAAGGGTCTGCTCGAGCGCCTGGACCATGTCGCCAACTCCGACTTTGCCCGCGTTACCTACACCGAGGCCGTCGAGATCCTGGAGCAGGCAGTCGCTGCTGGCCACCAGTTTGATTACCCCGTCAGCTGGGGCATCGACCTGCAGACCGAGCACGAGCGTTTCCTGACCGAGGAGCACTTTAAGCGCCCGACCTTCGTGACCGACTATCCGGCTGAGATCAAGGCGTTCTACATGCGCATGAACGAAGACGGCAAGACCGTCGCCGCCGCCGACTGCCTGGTTCCCGGTATCGGCGAGATTATCGGCGGCTCCCAGCGCGAGGAGCGCCTGGATCTGCTCGAGGCCCGCATCAAGGACCTGGGCATGAATCCCGAGCAGTACAAGTACTACCTTGACCTGCGCCGCTACGGTTCCTGCAAGCACGCCGGCTACGGTCTGGGCTTCGAGCGCTTGGTGATGTACCTCACCGGCGTGGGCAACATCCGCGACGTCCTGCCGCACCCGCGCACCGTGGGCAACGCCGACTTCTAATCGTCGGACGCTAGCTCGCGTCGCCACACGCCAACGCTCATCGCATAAGCGTCTCTCGACATCGGTCGAGAGACGCTTTTTTCAACAGCATCCGTCAAGCTTTTGGCAAGTTTTTGGTCAGTTGAGCAGGGCTGTTGAAAACTCGAACCGCCGTTTGCCGACGACTACCGACCGCCCAGAGCGCCCTGCGCCCCTGGGAAAACCCCGCGTCCTAGGCTCCATACCGTCGCTACCCAAAACGGAAAGGACGTGGGCACCATGACCGAAGCCGCTGTTGAAACCTACGAAACCACGACTAGGGGCGCTGCCTCGATGGCAGCCTATCGCGCCGTTCGCATCCTGCAACTATTAAGCGAAAACACCGGCGAGGACAAGGCCATGCTTTCCGATGAGTTGATCCGGCGCCTCGCCCATCCCGACGACCCCGCCCGCATGCCCATCTCGGCGGCGCGGCGCAGCATCTACACCGCCATCTCCGCACTTCGCCATGCCGGATACGAAATTGAGTACAAGCGCGGCGTGGGGTATCGCCTCTTGACCCGTCCGCTCTCCGACGAGGAGATCATCCGGCTCCACGGCATGGTCATGCGCAACCGCTCTACGCCCATCGCCATTCGAAAAAGCATGGCGCAGCACTTGGTTGCCATGGCGAGTGCCGACGTTCGCGGCTACCTCGATGCACCCGAGCCTGCTCCAAGCGCCGGCGGCAAATCCACCAAGGCCACGCGCGCGCCCATCAAGCGCATCGACGCCTGCGAGCTCATCGAGCAGGCCATCGACCACGGAACCACGGTGAGTTTTGATATTTCGAGCGTCACGACACGTGGCGAAACTGAAGTAGCACGGATGACACTCCGCCCCTTTGCCATCAAGCAACGAGACGGCATCTCGTATTTGCTGGGAACGGTCTATGACGCCCGAGGCGCCGATGACACGCTGCGTACCGTAGAGATCGGCCGCATGAGAAACGTCACCACGCGTCTCCTCGACGGCAAGAAGCTCTTCGCCGCCCTCGACGAGGAGGACGACGCCTCTGCCGCATAAGAACCTCCGCCGTCCATTCGACTACCCGTCGCCCATCCGGTTCTGTATTAAAAAACCCGCCAGGTTATTGTAAAAATGGACATCCGCGCTACTATAGTTCCACTTGCACTTTGTTTGAGTGCAGTATTTCCAGCCATTTCTATACTGGGGGTAACGATATGAAGGACATCACCATCAGCCGCAGGAGCCTTCTGGTCTCTGCTGGCCTGCTCGCGCTCGCTCCGCTCGCCGGATGCGGCGGCAACTCTGGTTCCGGCTCTGCTGCCGCCGGTTCCGACTACACCGTCGGCGTTCTGCAGCTCACTGAGCACTCCGCACTCGACGCCGCCAACGACGGCTTTGTCAAGGCCATCAAGAAGAGCGGTCTCAAGGTCAAGATCGATCAGAAGAACGCCCAGAACGACCAGTCCACGTGTAAGTCCATTGCCGACAAGTTTGTGGGCGACAACGTCAACCTGATTTATGCCATCGCCACGCCCGCCGCGCAGGCTGCCGCCGGCGCCACGGCGGATATCCCCATCGTGGGTTGCGCCATCACCGACTACGCTGCCTCCGGCCTGGTCCAGGACAACGACAAGCCCGGCACCAACGTCACGGGCGCTTCCGACCTCACCCCGGTCGCCGAGCAGCTCGAGATGATGCAGAAGGTCCTGCCCGACGTTAAGAAGGTCGGCCTGCTCTACTGCACCGCCGAGTCCAACTCCGACGTCCAGATCAAGGCCGCCAAGAAGGAACTCGACAAGCTGGGCCTCGAGTACACTGACTTCACCGTCTCGAGCTCCAACGAGATCCAGTCCGTTGTCGAGTCTGCCGTGGGCAAGGTCGACGCGCTGTACTCCCCCACCGACAACACCATCGCCGCGGGCGCTTCGCAGGTCGGCCAGATTTGCAAGGAGAACAAGCTCCCCTTCGTGACCGGCGAGGAGGGCATGTGCAAGGCCGGCGGCGTGTTCACCCTCTCCATCAACTACGAGGACCTGGGCTACGCCGCGGGCGAGATGGCCGTCAAGATCCTGAAGGGCGAGGCCAAGCCCGAGGATATGCCGATCAAGCATCTCTCGAGCAAGGACCTGGTCGTCGTCAAGAACGACGAGATGGCCGAGGCTCTGGGTATCGACCTTTCCGCTCTGGACGCGTAGCGTCATGCGTGGCAATGCATCTAGAGCCCGCGCTCGTGCCATAGCCGCGTTATTCAATATCTGAGCCACAGGGGCGAACGCTAAAGACCGGCGTTCGCCCTGCTTGTTTCGGATGAGACAAAACATCCGTCCGCAGCTCTTTTATACATTGTTACCGCTATTATGGTGAATCACGTGTCCACCCTATCCTAGGAGGTATGAAGCATGCTCATTGCATTGCAGGGCGCCGTTTCGCAGGGCGTCCTCTGGGGCATTATGGTGCTTGGCGTGTTTATCACGTTCCGCCTGCTCGACATTCCCGATATGACCTGCGACGGCAGCTTTGCCCTCGGCGGCTGCGTCTGCGCTGTGCTCATCGTCAATAACAACGTCGACCCGCTGCTCGCCGTGCTGGCCGGTATGTGCGCCGGCGCCATTGCGGGTGCCGTCACGGGCATTTTGACCACCGTCTTTGAGATTCCCGCGATCCTCGCCGGAATCCTCACCCAGATCAGCCTGTGGTCCATCAACCTGCGCATCATGGGCAAATCCAATACGCCCATCCTTGCCAAGGGCACCATCTTCTCGTCTGTTAGCAACATGACGGGCCTGCCGCAGTCCACCGTCGCCATCATCCTGGGCATCTTGCTCGCTGTGGCTATCGTTGCCATCCTGTATTGGTTCTTTGGCACCGAGATCGGCTCGGCGCTGCGCGCCACCGGCAATAACGAGTACATGATCCGCGCTCTGGGCGTCAACACCAACTCCACCAAGATGATCGCCCTCGTGCTCTCCAACGCCCTCATCGGCCTTTCGGGCGCGCTCATCTGCCAGAGCCAGAAGTATGCCGATATCGGTATGGGC
>CAJMPM010000086.1 GCA_905215225.1 uncultured bacterium | reverse complement strand
GAGCGTTGTAATAATCCTCGGGCGTCTGCTTAAACAGGCGCATGGGCTACCTCCTTTGGTTGATGAGGTCCTCGATGATCGAGACGACCTCATCGATGGTGTGGGCGGTGGAGTCGACGTGCACGGCGTCCTCGGCGGGAACGAGCGGCGCGACCTCGCGGCTGCTGTCGAGCTTATCGCGCTGCTTGAGGGCGTCGAGGGTCTCGTCGACCTCTGCCTCGAGCTGCTCTTCGGTGAGCGGCTGGGCGTCGTTTTGGTGGCGCTGCAGCACGCGGCGCCGGGCGCGCTCGCGCGGGTCGGCGGTCAGAAAGACCTTGACCTGCGCGTTGGGGAACACGACGGTGCCGATGTCGCGACCTTCGGCGACAATGTCGCGGTCCTCGGCGGCGCGGCGCTGGTGGATGAGCATGGCCGCGCGCACGCCCGGGTAGGCCGAGACCTTGGACACGTTGGCGTCGACCTGCGGGGTGCGGATGGCGGCCGAGGCGTCCTTGCCGTCGATGGTCAGGCGCGTGCCCTCGCCGGTGCCGTTGGTAAAACGAATCTCGATCTGCTCGGCGAGGGCGTCAATGGCTGCCTCGTCGTCCAGGTCGATGCAACGGTCGAGCGCGGCGAAGGTGACGGCGCGATACATGGCGCCCGTGTCGAGCTTGTTAAAGCCCAGCTGGCGGGCAATCTCCTTGGCGATGGTGGACTTGCCGGAACCGGCGGGGCCGTCGATGGCGACGATCATGCAATGCTTCCTTTCGATGATTGACGTGCTGGTATGGTTCGCGGGCGTTGGGGCGCGGCGGGTTGCCTAGCCCGTGTAGCGCTCGCGGTAGGTGTTGCGCTTAGGCGCGGAGCCGTGGCTGCCGTGGTGACGCGTGCGACTCGCGGTGTTGGTCGCGGGCGCGGCGCCGCGTTTGGAGCTGGCCTGCTTGGGCGGGATGCCGCCGGCCTTGAGGATCTGCACCTCGCGATCGGTGAGCTCGCGCCTCGAGCCCTTGGCCACGCCCTCGAGCTCAAGGCCGGCAAAGTTGCAGCGGTGCAGGCGGATCACCGGGTGGTGGATCTTGCTCAGCATGCGCTTGACCTGGTTCTTGCGGCCTTCGCGGATGATGACCTCAACGGCGGTGGTGCCGGGCTTGATGCCTTGCGGGGCCACGGCCTCGGCCTCGCGCGCGTTAATGACGCGGCAGATCGCCGGTTGGCATAGGCCATCGTCGAGCTCGATGCCGCGACGGAGTGGTTCCAAGTCGCGATCGGTCAGGTAGCCGTCCACGAGCGCCTGGTAGGTCTTGTAAACGTGCTTGCTGGGGTGCAGCAGATCCTGCGACAGGTCGCCGTCGGTGGTGAAGAGCAAAAGGCCCGTGGTGTCGCGGTCCAGACGACCCACCGGGAACAGCCCCGGAAAGCGGTCGCGCGGTACCAGGTCGGCCACGCAAGGGCGCTCCTGGGGATCGCTCATGGTGGTGAGATAGCCGGTTGGCTTGTAGAGCATCAGGTACACGGCGCCCTGGTTGAGCTTGACGGGCATGCCGTCGACCTCGATATGGTCGCGGTCGACATCGACCTTGGTGCCCAGCTCGGTCGCGACCTGGCCGTTGACGGTCACGCGGCCGGCGGTCATCAGGTCCTCCGAGCCGCGGCGGCTCGCCACGCCCGCGCGCGCCAAAAAGCGCTGCAGGCGCATGGTGTGCGGGTAGACGGGCTGGGTGTCGCCTGCGGGCGTTGTGACGCCCGCAGCACGTGAAGTGCGCGTCTCCCCGGCTTCGTTAGTCCTCGTCATGCAAATCCTCCGAGGTCTCGTCGACGACCAGGGTCTCCAAGTCCTCGACTGCCTCAACATCTTCAACATCGGTATCGATCAGTTCGCGCTCTTCGTCCAGGTCCTCGGCCTGCTCCTCGAGCGTGGACTGAATGCTGCGGCCACTCAGACGCTCGCGGATAAACTGGCGCGACTGCTCGTCGGGGGCAAACTGTTCTAGATCGGGCAGGTCGCGGGTGGAGCGTAGGCCGAACTTTTCCAAGAAGGCGTTGGTCGTGCCGTAGATGATGGCCTGACCGCGCTCGGGGGCGCGGCCGAGCTCGCGCACCAGGCCCTTGTCCACGAGCGACGCGATGACGCCGTCGGAGTTGACGCCGCGGATGCCCTTGACCACCTCGCGCGTGACGGGCTGGTGGTAGGCGATGACGGCCAGGGTCTCGAGCGCCGCCTGCGACAGCTTTTGCGTGTCCCAGCTCAGCACATAGGCCTCGACCACGTCGTGGTAGGCGGGGTGCGTAAACAGGCGCCAGCCGCCGGCGACCTCGCGCAGCTGAAAGCCGCGGTTGGCCTCCTCGTACTCAACCTTGAGCTCGGCCAAAAGCGACGCGCACTCGCCCGGGGCGATATCCAGCGCACCTGCCAGCGCGGGTGCGCTCACGGGGTCGCTCGACACCAGCAGCAGCGCCTCGAGGGCGCCTTTGAGGCTGTTTGCCTCCAGCGTTGAAAGGGTTGACATGGTTGGCGCTCCTATTCGGTGAGCTCGGGGCCCTCGCCGGGCACGTATGCCTCGGCGCCCTCGACGCGGTTGATTTGAATGGTTCCGAATATTTCATCCTGGCTCAGCGTGAGCGAGCCGCGCTTGGCGAGCTCGAGCATGGCCAGGAAGGTGACGACGAGCTGCTCGGTGGTGGCGTCGCCGTCCAGCAGCTCGCGGAAGGTGCAGGTTTGGTGCGCCATGGTAAAGCGGTCGACCGAGGCCACCGTCAGATCGAGTGGCACGCGATGCGGTGCCACGTGCTCGGCCTCCAGCAGGAAGGTCTGGCGCTTGCCGTCCAAGTCGGCGCAGATGACAGCGAGGCCGCGCAGGGTAATACCGGCAAGGTAGTCGGGCATAAGGCCAAGGAACTCGGGGTCGGGGCCGGCCACGCGCGGGTGCATGCGGCTTTCGGCCTGCATGCGCGCACCGAGGGCCGCAGCCGCGCCTTTAAACTGCTTGTAGGCAATCAGGCGCTGGATCAGGACCTCACGCAGGGCATCGCCGTCGAGCGCGCTGAGTTCCTCGAGGTCTTCGTCGTCCTCGTCATCGTCGACGGATTTGCCGGGGGCCTCCTGGGGTACCAGCGAGGCGGCCTTGATGTCCAAAAGGGTTGCCGCGACCAGCAAAAAGTCGCTCGCCACGTCCAGGTCCAGCGCCTCGATGCGCTCGGCCTCTGCCAGGTATTGTTCGGCCACCTCGCTGATCGAGATGGCGCCGATATCAACTTTTTGGCGGGTTACCAGCTGCAGCAGCAGGTCGAACGGTCCGCTGTAGACCTGCGTCGACACGCGATACGACATCTTCGACCTCCTTTGACGGCGCCTTCGCGGCGCGGTTTGGGTGCATGTTGCGACCGTTTTGCACGGTCGACCTGTAAGTTTACCTTAGATGCCGGCGATTGCGAAGTTAAGCAGCCACTCGGCGAGCGGATACACGGTAACGTCGAAATACCGTCCGATCACGTCGACGCCGGTCCACATGGGCAGCAGATACAGCACGATGATGAGTATGGGCATGGCGTATTGCTGCAGGTGGTAGTAGTTGGCGAGCGCCTTACCTTTGAGGAACGGCACGATGATCGACGAGCCGTCAAGCGGCGGAATCGGAATGAGGTTAAAGAACGCAAGCGATAGGTTGACCACGATAAACGTAGCGCCAAAGTTCATGATTTGCGACGCTACGGCAAAGGACATACTGGTGTAGAGGTTGCCGTAGGTCAGGTGCATGAGGGCTGCGGCCAGGCACGCGAGCGCGATGTTCGATGTGGGGCCGGCTACGCTCACCAGGTCATCGACGCGCTTGGGGTGCTTGAGGTTGTGGAGATAGACGGGCACGGGCTTGGCGAAGGCGAACACCGGGCCGCCGGCCGCGAGCATAAGCAGCGGCAGAAGAATGGTGCCAAACGGGTCGATATGGTTGAGCGGGTTGAGCGAGACGCGGCCGCGCGAGCGAGCCGTTTTGTCGCCGAGCGCCCAGGCTGCGGCGGCGTGCGCGCTCTCGTGGATCACGATGCCAACGATGACGGCAACGGCACTGGCGAGCAGGTTCATGATGTAGCTGCTGGACATAACGCTCCCCTAGCGGACGCGGCGCGAGGCGCGCGTGAGCAGGTAATCGGCCACAAACAGGATGACGGCCACGATGGCGTAGTCCAAACGGAACACGCCGCCAAAGGGCGATGTGATGACGCCGTAGCCGGCGATGGCACTCGGCAGCGCGCGCGAAAGCTCAACGACAAAGCCCACGATCTGCATCTTGGCGGTGAGGCCGCTAAAGCACAGCAGAACGGTCATTGCGCTCATAAAGATGCCGCAGATGCGACAGGCGATGGCGATGATGATCATCGCAACGGCGGCGGCCTTACGAGAGTTCACGCGCGGTCTCCTCTTCGATCTGGGTGGAAAGCTCCAGCCATTCGTCCTCGAGCTTGGGCAGCTCTTGCTTAAGGCCGTTATATTCCCCCAGCGCGGCGTTGAACTTGTCCTGATCGGCATAAAGCTCTTCACTTGCCATCAATTCCATAAGCTCGTCATAGCGGGCACGCTTTTTGTCGAGCTCTGCCTCGATCTTCTTGAGCTGGTTGCGCACGCCCTTGAGTTTTTTGTTGAGCGCAGCGCGGGCCTGGGCCGCGGCACGCGGTTGCTCCTTGGTCTTTTTGCCCTCGGCAGGTTTGGAAGCGGCGGCGGGCGCATCGGGCTGGGCCGCGGTGACCTTGGCGGACTTGGCCGCGACAGGCACGCTCTCCCCTGCTGTCTCGGCGGCGGCGCGGGCCGCGAGGTCCTCGCGCTTGTAGAGGTAGTAGTCGTAGTCGCCGTCGTAGACCGTGACCTTGCCGTCGCGGATGTCGATGATGCGGTTGGCCACGGCACGTACCAGGTGCTCGTCGTGGCTGATCAGCACGATGGTGACGGGGAAGTTTTGCAAGGCGTTCTCGAGCATGTCCACCGAGTCGATGTCCAGGTGGTTGGTGGGCTCGTCCAGGCACAGGAGCGCCTCGGGGGCCACAAGCATCTTGGCCAGTGCCAGACGCGCCTTTTCGCCGCCGGAGAGGACGCGGACCTGCTTCTCGATGGAATCGTTGTCGCTAAACAGGAAGGCGCCCAGCAAGCTGCGCTGCTGCGGTACGGTCCACTTGGGCGTGACGGTGTCGATCTCTTGCAGGACGGTATTGGACTCGGTCATGCCCTCGAGCGCGTGCTGGGCGTAATAGGCCACGCCCACGTTGGTTCCCAGATCACGCGTGCCGGTAGTTGGCGGCTCCAGACCGGCGAGGATCTTCATGAGGGTGGACTTGCCGGCGCCGTTGGGGCCGACGAGCGCCACGTGCTCGCCGCGGTAGAGCTTGAGGTCGATGTCGCTGTAGATGTGCTTGTTGCCGTAGGACTTGGACACGCCCTCGAGCCCTACGACCATGTCGCCTGAGCGCGGCGGATCGGGGAACTTAAAGTCGATGTGCTTGTGGCCCTCGGGCAGGATGACGAGCTCCTTTTTAATCTGCTCGATCTTGCGGATGCGCTCCTGCGCCTGGGCTGCCTTGGTGGGCTTGTAGCGGAACTTGTCGACGAAGACCTGCATGTGAGCGATATCGCGCTCCTGGGCAGCGCGCTTGGCTCGCATCTGCTCCAGGTTGTCCTCGCGCTGCTTGAGATAGCTGCTGTAGTTGCCGGTGTAGGTGGTTACGCGGCGGTTCTCGAGCGCGGCGACGTGGTCGACGCAGGCGTCCATGAAGGCGCGGTCGTGACTGACGATGAGGACGGCGCCGTCGTAGTTGGCGATAAAGCCGCGCAGCCACTGGACGCTTTCGAGGTCCAGGTGGTTGGTGGGCTCGTCCAGCAGCAGCAAGTCGGGATGGCGCAGGAAGAGCTTGGCGAGCGCGATGCGCATCTGCCAGCCGCCCGAGAACTCAGAACACGGGCGCTCAAAGTCGGTGACCTTAAAGCCCAGGCCGGACAGGATCTTGCGGGCGTTGCTCTCGAGCTCGTAGCCGCCCAGGTGCTCAAAGCGGTCTTGGACCTGGCCGTACTCGTTAAGGAGCGCGTCGACGTCCTTGCCCTGCTCGGATAGCTCGGTGATCTGGGCCTGCAGTTCGTTGGCACGCTCGCCCATGCGGCGGATTTCTTTAGCGGCGGCCATGACCTCGGCGAGGATGGTGGTGTCCTTTTGCTCCAGGTTGGTTTCCTGCTCTAGGTAGCCCACCTGGCAGTCCTTTGCGTACTGGACCTGGCCGGCGTCGGGGCTGTCGATGCCCATGATGATTTTGAGCATGGTGGTTTTGCCGGCGCCGTTGGGTCCCACGAGCGCAAAGCGTTCGCCGGGGTTGATCTGGATGGACGCGCCGCTAAAGAGGACGCGCGCGCCGAAGCTTTTTTCGATCTTGTCGACCAGGAGGATCATGGTGCCGCCTTTGATCTTGTGTGCCTATATGAAAAAAGGCCCCAACTTGCGTTGGAGCCTCATTCAATGCTCGGGTGGAGACGAGGGGGATCGAACCCCTGACCTCTTGACTGCCAGTCAAGCGCTCTCCCAGCTGAGCTACGCCCCCGT
>CAJMPM010000085.1 GCA_905215225.1 uncultured bacterium | reverse complement strand
GCATCGAACCGCTCAAGAGCGATGACGTCTTCGCCACGTCCATTCGCGACCAGGCCCTCGCCGCCGCCGAGGAAGCCGCCGTCATCCTGTTTGTGGTCGACGGCCGCACCGGCGTCACCGAGGAGGACGAGTCGGTCGCTCGCATGCTCAAGCGCTGCGACAAGCCGGTCTTTCTGCTGGTGAACAAGCTCGACAACCCCGATCGAGAGAACGACAGCATCTGGGAGTTCTATTCGCTCGGTATCGGCGAGCCCACGCCGCTCTCGGCCCTGCACGGCCACGGCACGGGCGACCTGCTCGACGACATCGTGGCCCTGTTGCCCGAGGAGGAGGACGAGGTCGCCGACGAGTTCCCCGATGCGCTGAACGTGGCCATCATCGGCCGCCCCAACGCCGGTAAGTCCTCGCTGTTCAACCGCATCCTGGGCGCCGACCGCTCCATCGTGTCCAACATCGCCGGCACCACGCGCGACGCCATCGACACCGTCGTGGAGCGCAACGGCAAGCACTACCGAATGGTCGACACCGCGGGCATCCGTAAGAAGAGCACCGTGTACGAGAACATCGAGTACTACTCCATGGTCCGCGGCCTGCGCGCCATCGACCGCGCCGACGTGGCGCTGCTCGTCGTCGACGCCTCCGTGGGCGTCACCGAGCAGGATCAGAAAGTCATGGGCCTTGCTATCGAACGCGGCTGCGCCATTGTGGTGCTGCTCAACAAGTGGGACCTTCTCGACGATGACCGCAAGCGTGAGGCCTGCATGGAGACCGTCGACCGCCGTCTGGGCGTCATGGCCCCCTGGGCCCAGTACCTGCGCATTTCGGCCCTGACCGGCCGCAGCGTCGAGAAGATTTGGGCAATGGTCGACGCTGCCGAGAAGACGCGCTCGCAAAAGATCACCACCTCGCGCCTCAACACGTTCCTCACCGACCTGCGCGAGTTCGGCCACACCGTGGTGGACGGTAAGCGCCGTCTGCGCATGCACTACGTGACCCAGACGGGCGTCAACCCGCCGACGTTTACGTTCTTCGTCAACCATAGCGACCTGGTCAACGACACCTACCAGCGCTACGTAGAGAACCGTATGCGCTCGACCTTCGATTTTTCCGGCACGCCCATTCGACTCTTCTTTAGGAAGAAGGAGCAAAAGGATGCATAATCCGATTCTGCTGACCGCCATCTGCGCCGTGGTCTCGTTCTTTATCGGAGCGATTCCGTTTGGCCTGATCCTGGGCCGCGTGTTCAACCACATGGACATTCGTAAGGCGGGCTCCGGCAACATCGGCACCACCAACGCCCTGCGCGTGGCCGGCCCCAAGGTGGCCGCGCTCACGCTGCTGCTCGACTGCCTTAAGGGCGCCATCTGCGTCCTTATCGCCCGTCCGCTTATCGCCGAGTTAGGCTATGGCTTTCCGCCGAGCATTATGGCTCCCGGTGCTGCCGGCGATTGGATGCTCGGCGTCATCTGCCTGGCAGCCGTGTGGGGCCATATCTTCTCGCCCTACCTCAACTTCCATGGCGGCAAGGGCAGCGCAGTTGGTCTGGGCGTCATCCTCGCCTGGTACTGGCCTATTGGCCTGTCGCTGCTGGGCATGTTTATCGTGGCCGTCGCCATCACCAAGTTTGTGTCGGTGGGCTCGCTTGCCGCGGCCATCGGTCTTCCCATCGCTGCCTGCGCGGTCTTTCCGTACAGCAGCCTGGGCCTCAAGTTTTGCATGGCGATGATAGGCATCACCGTGGTGTGGGCCCATCGCGCGAACATCAAAAAGCTCATGACCGGTAAGGAGTCCAAGCTCTCGTTTACCAAGCGCGTCACCGAGCCCGACGATAAGTAGGAGAGAGTCATGAATGTTGCGCTGATTGGCTCTGGCTCGTGGGGAACCGCCGTCGCCGGCCTTGCCGCCGCGCGAGCCGAGCGCGTGACCATGTGGGCCCATAGCGAGCAGACGGCCGCCGGCATTAACGGTGAGCACCGCAACCCCCGCTACCTTGTGGGGTACGAGCTGCCGGACAACGTGGTAGCAACGCCCGAGCTCGCCCAGGCGCTCGACGGTGCCGATGCGATCATCTTTGCCGTGCCCTCCACGCACTTGCGCGACGTGTGCCATCGGGCAGCGCCCTTTATCGCCGCCGATACCCCGGTGCTCTGCCTCACCAAGGGCATTGAGCCCGAGTCCGGCCTGCTCATGAGCGAGGTCATCGCCAGCGAGATCGGCAACGAGGCGCGCGTGGCGGCGCTCTCGGGTCCCAACCATGCCGAGGAGATCTGCCGCGGCGGTCTTTCTGCCGCCGTCATCGCCAGCAAAGATCCGCAGATAGGGGAGACCTTTAAGGACCTGCTCCTATCCACGGCCTTCCGTATTTATCTGTCGCAAGACATGACCGGTGTCGAGGTCTGCGGCGCCATGAAAAATGTCATCGCCATCGTATGAGGCATCTCCGCCGGTACCGGTGCGGGCGACAACACGCTTGCCCTCATCATGACGCGCGGCCTGGCAGAGATCAGCCGTCTGGTGCACGCCCGCGGCGGTCAAGCTATGACCTGCATGGGACTTGCCGGCATGGGCGACCTCATTGCCACCTGCACCTCGGAGCACTCGCGCAACCGCACCTTTGGCTACGAGTTTGCCCACGGCGTGTCGCTCGACGAGTACCAGGCCCGCACGCATATGGTGGTCGAAGGCGCCGTTGCGGCCCGCAGCGTCAGCGAGCTCGCCCGTTCACTGGGCGTAGACATTCCGCTCACCTTTGCCGTGGAGCAAACGCTCTACAACGGTGTTACTTTGGATAGGGCGCTCGAAATTCTCACCGACCGCGTCCCATCGCAAGAGTTCTACGGACTCACCGACTAGTGCAGAAAGGCTACTACCATGGGTTCCATTAAAATCGCTCCGTCCATCCTTTCGGCCGATATGGCCAACCTCAAGTGCGACCTCGACAAGATCGCCGGTGCCGACTTTGTGCACTTCGACGTGATGGACGGTCACTTTACCGGCAACCTCACCTTTGGCGTTGATATCCTCAAGGCCGTCAAGCGCTCCACCGACGTGCCGGTCGACGCTCACCTCATGGTGTCGAATCCCGACGAGACGGTCGATTGGTACGCCGACGCCGGCGCCGATATGATCACCGTGCACTACGCGGCTTCCACGCACCTGCACCGCACGCTCACGCATCTGCAGCAGCGCGGCGTCAAGGCCGGCGTGGTGCTCAACCCCGCCACGCCTGTCTGCGTGCTCGAGAGCATCATCGAGGTCGTCGATATCGTGCTGCTGATGAGTGTGAACCCGGGCTTTGGCGGCCAGAGCTTTATCCCGAGCACCATCGCAAAGCTCCACGAGCTCAAGGCCATGTGTGAGCGCCACGGCGTGTCGCCCATGATCGAGGTCGACGGCGGCATTTCTTCCAAAAACATCGCCGAGGTCGTCAAGGCCGGTGCCAACGTGCTCGTAGCCGGCTCCGCCGTATTTAAGTCCGAAGATCCCGCCGCCGAGGTTGCGCTGCTGCAGAAGCTGGGCAACGAGGCCGCACAGGAGGCATAAACCCTTATGACCGCAGGTCAAAACCGCATACCCGTGAATCTTGACTATGCCGCCTCGACGCCCATGCGCGCCGAGGCGCTCCTTGCGCAGCGCGAATATGACGACAGCGAGCTTGCCGGCGTCAACCCCAACTCGCTGCACTCGCTCGGCCGCAAGGCCGCCGCGCGCCTGGAGGTTGCCCGTCGCGAGATCGCCCATAGCTTTGGCGCACGCGTCCGCCCGTCCGAGATTGTTCTGACCAACGGCGGCACCGAAGCCAACCAGCTGGCGCTGCTCGGTCTTGCCGAGGGCGCTCGTCAGCGCGATCGCAAGCGTAACCGCGTGATCGTATCTGCCATCGAGCACGATTCGATTCTGGACAACCTGCCGCTGCTGCGTGCCGCCGGCTTTACCGTCGACTTGGTGCAGCCCTGCCGCATGGGCTACATTGAGCCTGCCACGCTTGTCGAGCTACTAGGCGACGACGTGGCGCTCGTGAGCATCATGGTTGCCAACAACGAGACCGGCGTGGTGCAGCCCATCCGCGAGCTTGCCGCGGCCGCGCATACCGTGGGCGCCCTGTTCCACACCGATGCCATCCAGGGGTATCTGCATATTCCGCTCGATGTTACCGAGCTGGGAGTTGACGCCATGACCGTTGCTGCGCACAAGATCGGTGGCCCCGTGGCATCCGGCGCGCTCTACGTTAAGACCCGCACACCGCTGCGCCCCCGCATCTTTGGCGGAGGACAGGAAGCCGGACGTCGTGCCGGCACGCAGGACCTGCGCACACAGCTCGCCTTTGCCGCTGCCGCCCTCACGCTGACGCCCCATGTGGCCCAGGAGCGCGCGAAGCTGCAAGCCCTTTCCGATAAGCTCTACGCCACGCTTACGGCCCATCCGCGCATTCACGCCACCATGGGCGACTATGCGCATGCCGACCGTCTGCCCGGCATGGTATCGATCTACATTGACGGCATGGACTCCGAGGAGCTCATCATCAAGCTCGACGCCGCCGGCTTTGAGGTATCGGCAGGCTCGGCATGCTCGAGCGGCAGCATGGACCCGAGCCATGTTCTCAGCGCCATGGGCATTGGTCGCGAGCAGGCATTGGGCGCTCTGCGTATCTCGTTTGATGACCGTGTGAACCCTGCCGACCTGGACGACTTTGCCCAGACGCTGCTCTCGATCGTGGGTGCCGCATGATCGTCGCCGAGTTTGAACGTGCGCTGCTGGCGCGCTACCCCAAGGCGGACGCCGAGGGCTGGGATCACGTAGGTCTCTCCGTTGGCGATCCCGCTGCCGAGATTACCGGCGTAGCCTGCGCGCTCGAAGCCACCGAGGCAAATGTTCGCCGTTCACAAGAAGCCGGTGCCAACGTTCTGCTGACGCATCATCCCATATACATCAAGGCGCCCGAGGCGTTTTGCCCAGCTGATGCCGCACGCCCCCAGTGCAGCGCGGCACTCTACGAGGCAGCGCGTTGCGGCGTGAGCATCATTTCGCTCCACACCAACCTGGACCGCTCACACGAGGCGCGCGTATGCCTAAGTACGCTGTTGGACGCCGTGCCCGAAAGCTCGCTGGAACACGTGGACGACCCCGAGGCCTGCGGCCTGGGAGCCCTTGCGACACTCAGCGACCCCTGCAGCCTACGCGACCTTGCCGCGCGCGCCGCCACGGCGTTTGGCAGCGACCCGCGCGTGTGGGGTGAGACCGATCACCCGTGCCGCACCGTCGCCATTCTGGGCGGCTCCCTCGGCGACTTTGGCGAGCTTGCCATCGCCGCGGGCGCGGACCTTGTCGTGACGGGCGAGGCGGGCTACCACGTGGCGCAAGACCTTGCCATGCGCGGACTGCCGGTGATCTTGCTCGGCCACGACCGCTCCGAGGAGCCGTTCGTTGATATCTTGATGAACTCTGCGGTTGACGCCGGGGTTGACCCCCGTCATGCGATTAAAATACTGAACCCTTGCCAATGGTGGACTGTGACAAAAGGAGAGAACTTATGAGCGCCGGCGCTACGCTACTCAAGCTGCAACAGATCGATTTGGAGCTCGCCCGCAACAAGAGCGAACTTGCCAATATGCCGGAGCTCAAGGAGCTCGCTTCCAAGCGCAAGACCTATGTGAAGCTCAAGTCCGAGATGACCAAGCTCTACGCCCAGCGCAAGGATCTGGACATTGAGCTCGACGATCTCAACACCACCGAGATTCAGACCAACAACGCCATCGAGGCTGCCAAGAAGCGCCATGTCGACGGCTCCGACTACCGCGAGGTTCAGGACCTGGAGAATGCACTCGCCACCCTGGCCAAGCGTCTGGACAAGATTGAGCACACCCGCAAGGATGTCGTCATCGCCCATAAGGAGGCGCTCGACCGCGAGGCCCGCGCGCAGGCAATCATCGCCAAGTTCGAGGAGGGCGTGAAGGCCGATACCAAGGCCGCCCGCGCCAAGGCTGCCGACCTTCAGGCTCAGATTGACGCCGCCACTAAAGAGCGCACCGCGCTTGCTGCCACGCTGCCGGCCGACGTGCTCACCGACTACGAGCGTCTGCTCAAGCAGTTCCGTGGCCTGGCCGTCGAGACCATCCAGGGCAACATCCCCACGGTCTGTCACACCGCGCTGCAGGCATCGTCCATGAGCGACCTGAACCACGACGGTAGCGAGATTACGCACTGCCCATACTGCCACCGCCTGCTCGTGCTCCCCAGCAAGGAAGCCTAACGATGACGGCGGCACCCAACAATTCAATGCAACTTGAGGGAAAAACGATCCTGCTGGGCATTACCGGCGGGATCGCCGCCTATAAGTCGTGCAATATCGTGCGCCTGCTGCAAAAGCGCGGCGCGCGCGTCAAGGTCGTTATGAGCGAGCATGCCACCGAGTTTGTGGGCCCGCTCACCTTCCGTGCGCTCACCAACGAGCCGGTCGATCCCTGCCGCGACGACTTCAGCGGCTTTGTGTTTAAGATCCAGGCCAACATGGACAAGAACCACCGCGACCGCATCGCCTTTGTGCGCATTTGCTC
>CAJMPM010000084.1 GCA_905215225.1 uncultured bacterium | reverse complement strand
GGCTCGAAGGCGATGGGCGCGTGCTGGACATGGGGCTGAGCGTGGAAGACGGCAAGCGTTCGTTTAGCCGCAACGGCAAGCGCTGCGATGCGTCCGGCGTGCGCGGGGTGCTGCCGAGCGTTCTGTTTTGTCCGGACCACCTGGATATGGTCAAGCGGGGTGCCAGCGTACGCCGCACCGCACTTGATGACTTTGGCGTTCAGCTGAGTGCACGCTATGCCGATCTGGCTAGTGCCTACGGGCGCTGCGTGACCCAGCGCAATGCCCTGCTCAAGGAGACCTGGTGCTGCCGCGAGATGCTCGGCGCATGGAACGATTCCATCGCTCGTGCCGGGTCAGCCCTGCTCGTGCATCGTTTGGCCCTGCTCGACCGACTGGCGGGCCATGTGCGCGCCGCGTACGGGCAGGTGGCGTCCGGTGAGGACGCAGGCGTGTCCTATGTGTCCACGCTGGGGGATTTGCCTCAAACCGAGGGGCGCGAGGAACTTAAGGACTGGGCATACGAGCATATGCTCGCGGCCCGCGATGAGCGTGCCGATGAGGAGATGCGCCGCGGCGTGACGCTTGTGGGTCCGCATCGCGACGAGATTGAGTTTTCCGTCGCGGACCGATCGGCCCGTTCATTTGCCAGCCAGGGCCAGCAGCGAACGCTGGTGCTTGCCTGGAAGGTGGCAGAAGTGGCCGTGGCGCGCGATATCCTGGGCACCGCGCCACTGCTGCTTTTGGACGACGTGATGAGCGAGCTCGCTGCCGGGCGGCGAGGCGCTTTTCTGCAGCTGATCGGTGACGATATCCAGACGGTCATAACCACCACCAATCTGGGGTATTTTACCGATGACCTGCTTGATCGAGCCAAGGTGGTGAGCATGGGTGAGACGTGCTAATTACGAGCGCGAGAACGGAACGGTTGCCTTTGGCGGCTTTTTGGATGCCGAGCGTCAGCGCATCCTGGCGGCCGCGACACCTGAGCGCCGCGCGCAAATGGAGGCTGCCGAGGAGTCGCGCGCGGTCTATCGCGCCTGGAATGCGGTGTGCTCGGGCACGCGCGAGGGGCGCCACGTGACGGGCCTGCGCTACCTGCCCGAGTCTAATGAGCTGCTGGTGTATCTCGATTCGCCCTCGTGGACGCAGGAGATGACGTTGCTGCGCGAGATCATCCGGGCGCGCATGGAGCGGGCCGGCGCGCATGTGGACGGCCTGGTGTTCAAAACGACCGCGCCCGGTCACACGCCGCCGGCTGCCAAGGAGCGCCTGCGCCCGGCCGTGGGCGAGCGCCCGCCGGCTCCGCACGCCGATCTAAGCGAAGCCGAACGCGGCGAGATCGAGCGCCAAGTGGCGCCCATCGAAGATCAAAAACTGCGCGAGGCCCTCGAGAATGCCATGAGAGCCAGCGCCGAGTGGGCCAAGGGCGTGCAAAGCAAAAAAGAGCCTTAAATCGCATCTGGTGGCCTTGTAGAGCCAAATACCCTCGTCCCCGAGGGTATTTTTTTACGATAAACTAGTAAGGCTGTACACATTTTCTTAGCTGAAGGAGGACGTGTGGCAAACGAAAACGATTACGATGGCGGCGAGATTAAGATTCTCGAAGGTCTCGAGGCCGTTCGTAAGCGCCCGGGCATGTATATCGGCTCGACGAGCGCCAGCGGTCTGCATCACCTGGTGTGGGAGATCGTTGACAACTCCGTTGACGAGGCCATGGCCGGTTTCTGCACCGAGATTCAGGTGACGGTCCACGCCGACAACTCCATCACGGTCGTCGACAACGGGCGAGGCATCCCCGTCGACGAGCATCCCATCAAAAAGATCCCGACGCTCGAGGTCGTTATGACGATCCTGCACGCCGGCGGTAAGTTCGATAACTCGGCCTACAAGGTCTCGGGCGGCCTGCATGGCGTGGGCATCTCCGTCGTCAACGCGCTGTCCAAGCGCGTGGTCGTGCAGGTGCGCCGTGATGGCAACGTCTACGAGATGGAGTTCTCGCGCGGCAAGACCGTCAAGAAGATGGAGGTCGTGGGCACCTCGGATTCGACGGGTACCACCGTCAGCTTCTGGCCCGACGACGAGATCTTCGAGACCTGTGTCTACGATTTCGATACGCTGCACAACCGTCTGCAAGAGACGGCGTTCCTCAATAAGAATCTAAAGATTGTGCTGGCCGACGAGCGCGAGGCGACTCCCCACGTGGAGGAGTTCTGCTACGAGGGCGGCATCATCGACTTCGTTAAGTTCCTCAACGACGGCAAAGACGTCCCCGAGGCCTTTAAGGAGCCCATCTATATCGAGGGTAAATCGGATCCGGATGCACCCGTGACCAAGATGGGCGAGGTCGAGGTGTCCCTGCAGTGGAATGCCGGCTATGGCGAGAACGTCATGTCGTTTGCCAACGACATCTATACCCCCGAGGGCGGCATGCATCTCGAGGGCTTCCGCACCGCTCTCACCCGCGTGATCAACGATTACGCCCGCAAGCAGAACCTGCTCAAGGAGAAGGACGCCAACCTGAGCGGCGACGATGTGCGCGAGGGCCTTTCGGCCGTCATTTCGGTTAAACTGCCCGATCCGCAGTTTGAGGGCCAGACCAAGGCCAAGCTCGGCAGCTCCTACATGCGCGCGCTCACGCTCAAGATCGTGACCGATGGACTGACCGATTATCTGGAGGAGCACCCCAAGCCCGCCCGCGAGATCGTCAAGAAGGCCCAGCAGGCCTGCAAGGCCCGCAACGCCGCCCGCAAGGCGCGCGAGGCGACCCGTCGCAAAAGTCTGCTCGAGACGGCGTCGCTGCCCGGCAAGCTCGCCGACTGCTCGGTGCGCGATGCCGAGCTGACCGAGCTCTTTATCGTAGAGGGCGACTCGGCAGGCGGTTCGGCCAAGGACGGCCGTCGCCGAGACATCCAGGCGATTCTGCCCCTGCGCGGCAAGATTTTGAACGTCGAGCGCGTGGGTGACCACCGCGCGTTCTCGAGCGACACCATCCAATCCCTGATCACCGCGATCGGCTGCGGCGTCACGACGAGCGCCGGCGACGGTGGCGACTTCGATATCAGCAAGGCGCGCTACCACAAGATCATCATCATGACCGATGCAGACGTCGACGGTGCGCATATCCGCATCCTGCTGCTGACGTTCTTCTACAAGTACATGCGTCCGCTGATCGATGCCGGCTATGTCTATGTTGCCTGCCCGCCCATCTTTGGCATTAAGGTACGCAACAAGATCCATTACGTGTATCCCAACGGCCGCCAGCCCGAAGACGAGATCCTGCGCGACACCATCCAGAGTCTGGGCCTGAACCCCGACGATAACGACGAGGACGGCAAGGCCAAGGACGGCAAGATCACCAAAAAGCGCAAGGGCTATACCGTCCAGCGCTACAAGGGCCTGGGCGAGATGGACCCCAAGCAGCTTGCCTCGACGACGATGGACCCCAAGACCCGCATCCTGCAGCGTGTGTCGATCGAGGACGCCGTGGTGGCGGACCGCGCCGTGCGCGAGCTGATGGGTTCCGAGGTCGGCTATCGCCGCGAGTACATCGAGAAGCATGCGCATGATGCTCGATTCCTTGACGCTTAAGAGGAGGTAACGTGGCAGACGATATCAACAACAATGAGGGTATGGACGAGGCCGGCGACGCCGGCATGCCCGATGATCTGAAGCGCCTACTCGCCCGCGCCGAGCAGGGCGAGGACGGCGATCCGGATTCCTATAACCCCGACGCCGAGGATGAAGATGATGAGGATGACGACGCCGAGCTCGAGGAGAGCTTCGGCGCGGTCGATCGTGGCGCTTCGGCCGGCGAGGACATCAACGGCGGTCAGCTCCAGATTTCAGAGTTCGGCCGCGAGATGAAGCAGTCGTTCATCGAGTACTCGATGTCGGTCATCACGGCGCGCGCCCTGCCGGACGTACGTGACGGCCTAAAGCCGGTGCACCGCCGCATCCTGTACGCCATGAACGAGAGCGGCATCTACCCCAACCGCCCGCATAAGAAGTCGGCCTGGACGGTCGGAGAAGTTATCGGCAAGTACCATCCGCACGGTGACTCCGCGGTTTACGAGGCCATGGTTCGTCTGGCGCAGTGGTTCTCCATGCGCACACCGCTCATCGATGGCCACGGCAACTTCGGCAACATCGATGGCGACGGCGCGGCGGCCATGCGTTATACCGAGAGCCGCCTGGCAAAGCCTGCCATGGAGCTGCTGCGCGACCTGCAAAAGGATACCGTCGACTGGCAGCCCAACTACGACGAGTCGCTCGCCGAGCCCGTGGCGCTGCCCGCGCGCTTTCCCAACCTGCTGGTCAACGGTAGTCAGGGCATCGCCGTCGGCATGGCCACCAATATCGCCCCGCATAACCTCACCGAGGCGATCGAGGCCACCTGCTACCTGATCGACAATCCCGACGCCACCGTCGACGAGCTTATGCAGATCATGCCCGGTCCGGACTTCCCCACCGGCGCCATCATCATGGGCAGCGCCGGCATTAGGCAGAGCTACGAGACCGGTCGCGGCTCCATTACCGTGCGTGCCAAGGCCCACGTGGAATCCACCAAGACCGGTCGCAGCCGCCTGGTCTTTACCGAGATTCCCTACATGGTCAACAAGGGCACCCTGCAGGAGAAGATCGCCCAGCTCGTGAACGACAAGCGCATCGAGGGCATCTCGGACATGCGCGACGAGTCCAACCAAAAGGGCATCCGTCTGGTCATCGAGCTCAAGAAGGGCGTCATTCCGCAGGTCGTGCTCAACAACCTGTATAAGTACACCTCGCTGCAGACGACTTTTGGCGCCAACAACTTGGCGCTCGTCAATGGCGTTCCCAAATGCCTGAGCCTGCGCGAGATGCTGCAGCACTACATCGACCACCAGGTCGACGTCGTCACCCGTCGCACTCGCTTTGACCTTAAGAAGGCCCAGGCACGTGCCCATATCCTCGAGGGCTACTTGATGGCTCTCGACCATATCGACGAGGTCATCAGCATTATCCGTTCCTCGCAGACCGACTCCGAGGCAAGCGGCCGCCTGATCGAGCGCTTTGGCTTTACGCCCGAGCAGACCACGGCCATCCTCGAGATGAAGCTGCGCCGCCTGACTGGCCTGGAGCGCGACAAGATCCAGGAAGAGCTGGACGGTCTGCGCCGCGCCATCGCCTACTACGAGGACCTGCTGGCGCATGAGGAGAAGATCCTGGGCGTCATCAAGGAGGAGATGCGCGAGATTTCGAAAAAGTTCGGCGACAAACGCCGCACCGAGATCAGCCATGTCGAAAAGGATCTGGATGTCGAGGACCTCATCGCCGACGAGGACATGGTCGTGACCATCACCCACACCGGCTACGTTAAGCGTATCCCGGTGGCTGCCTACCGCGCCCAGAAGCGCGGCGGCAAGGGCGTGTCGGGCGTCAACCTTAAAGAGGACGACGTCATCGACGAGATGTTTATCGCATCCACGCACGAGTACGTGCTGTTCTTCTCGAGCAAGGGCAAGGTCTACCGCCTGAAGGTACACGAGCTGCCGGTGGGTACGCGCCAGGCGCGCGGCACCGCGATCGTCAACCTGCTGCCCTTTGAGGAAGGCGAGAAGATCGCGAGCGTCATCAGCTGCCGCGAGTTCCCCGCCGACGAGTACCTGATGTTTGCCACCAAGAGCGGCATGGTCAAGAAGACCGTGATGAGCGCTTACGACCGCAGCCGCCGTGATGGCCTGATCGCCATCAATCTGAGAGACGACGACGCGCTGCTTGCCGTGCGCCGTGTGCGCGAGGGCGACAAGATCATCCTGGCCACCACTGCGGGCAAGGCGATCATGTTCCCCGAGGACCAGGTTCGCGCCACGGGACGCGACACCAGCGGCGTTCGCGGTATTAGCATGAAGGACGGCGTGAGCGTTTTGGGTATGGAGGTTACCAACGGCAACGGCGACCTGTTTGTCATCACCGAGCGCGGCTACGGCAAGCGCACGCCGGTCGCGGACTATCCGGCGCAGAACCGCGGCGGCCAGGGCGTCTACACCATCCAGATGACCGAGCGTAAGGGAAACCTCGCGGCCATGAAGACGGTGGGCCCGCAGCACGAGCTGTTCATCGTGACGGAAGGTGCAACGGTCATTCGCGTCAAGACCGACGAGATCAGCCAGACCGGCCGCGCCACCCAGGGCGTCAAGATGATGACCGTCGACGACAACGACCGCGTATGCGCTGTCGCCCGCATGACGGCAGCCAAGGAAAAGCCCGAAGGCGAAGGCGCCGAGGCCGAGGCAACGGTCGATGCCGAAAATACCCCAGTCGACCTAGGCGACGGCAACGACATGCCAGAGGATCTCCTAGACGAGTAAGAGGCCCTAGCTGGTAGAAAATATCAGACCCCATATATCGGCGGTCGGCGCACTGCGCGCCGACCGCTTTTTTGACAATCCTGGACCCCGTGCCCGCCGAGTGGGCGAGATGGGTTAGGTTTGTCGCGAGTTGAGCACGCAAAGCAGGCCACTTAATGTTGCAATACAGATGAGAAGGACAGACCGAGGAGCACAGCAAACCCAAAAAACCCGCAACACGGGCCCAC